>DUTQ01000003.1 GCA_012841995.1 Thermoanaerobacterales bacterium
CGGCTACCATTTCGCCAAATATATCTTCACCTATAAGAAAAGTCAATTGATATATAACAAACATTATAAGAGCAAAAATCGGCAACCCAAACCACTTATGTGTAAGTATATTGTCTATTTTATCTGAAGTTGTTTGAACTTGGCTATCGGGTTTTTTTATGCTATTTTTTATTGATCTTTCTATAAACTCATATCTTTTATCTACTATAGCAATTTCCGGATCAATGCCTAGTGAGTTAGTCAAATTATCAATGCTTCTCTTTACGTTTTCTATTATATCAACAGAGGCCTTTTTTATAGTTTCAACCATGTAACTATCGTTTTCTAACAACTTTAAAGCAATCCAATCTATAGGATACTCTACATTTAAATTGCTTTGATTAAGCAAATGCTTGAGCTTTTCAATCTCCTTATCGATTTCATGTCCATATGGGATTTTTTTGCTCTTTGCTTCTTCACTCTTTATAACATCGATTGCCTGCTTAATCAAGGCATCGATCCCCTTATTCTTTGATGCGACCGTTGAAATAATCGGCACCTGTAGCTTTTGCGATAAGGCTTTTGTGTCGATTTTTATTCCTTTATCCTCTGCTTCGTCCATCATATTCAGTGCTATTACTACCTTGACGCCCATCTCAAGAAGTTGTACTGTTAAATACAGATTTCTTTCAATATTCGTAGCGTCCACAACATTTATAACCACATCCGGATTCCCTTTTAATATAAAATCCCTTGCAACAACTTCGTCTTCTGAATACGCACCCAAGCTATAAGTCCCAGGTAAATCTATCACTTGGTAGAGCTCATTTTCAAATCTACACTTTCCCTCTTTTTTCTCCACAGTCACACCAGGCCAATTACCTACATGCTGATTTGTGCCCGTCAAAGCATTAAAAATAGTAGTCTTACCACAATTAGGATTACCTACTAACGCTATCGTACTCAATAGTTCTCCTCCTTATATCGATCGATTGATAATAATTCTCAATCATGATTTAAAAAAAATTACTTCTTAATTTGGATTAAACATTATCTTATAGGCCATTCCTCTTCCAATAGCTATTCTACTGCTTTGTAAGCCAATAACTAGTGGGCCTACATCATTTTTTATAATCTCTATTTCCTGACCTTTGTTAAGTCCCATCTCAAATATCCGCTTTGATAACATCTTGCCGCCATTAAAATCATAAATGGTTCCTTTTGTGCCTTTGGAAAAAAATATCAACGGCTGGACATTCATTATTAAACACCTCATTCTATAAAAATATTCATAGCTTCATTTTTTCTCAATGTTAATTTATACCCTCGAACCAAAACCTCAATAGGATCTCCAAGTGGAGCTCTTCCTTCTACACATATTTCTTATGCCCATATCCATTAACCTTCGTTTAATGGGGCTGCTTTTTGAAATCTGTTTTACAACACCTTTCGTTCCAAGAGGAACCTTATCTAAGCTCATCATAAAATTTGACTCCTTTCTCTACATAACGTTATTGCATATTAAGAGTAATTCCGTTGAGAATAATTCTCAATCTCATTGTAACCATATCATGGAACTTTAGATCTGTCAATAATATTTTTCAATCTGTGTAGTTAATTTCATTTAAGGGTAAACTAATATTGAACATGCACATCACTCCTATATTTTGTTGTACTGACATTATTATGCAGGATGTGCAAGTTCTAGTCTACACCAATAAGTGGGGTGGCCTAGAACTTGCTTTGCATACTATAATTTTACTCTTAACACAGTTGAATAA
>DUTQ01000059.1 GCA_012841995.1 Thermoanaerobacterales bacterium
CATATATATTTTTAATATATAAATCCGGACAAAGCTTTTCCCACATAATATATAACCTCAAATCTTTATTTTACTATATATTATATAATAAGCATTTTATTTGCAACTGTCAGTGTAAAGTTCGTTGATTAGTTTTTTAATAGCTCTTTTCTCTATTCGCGATACATATGATCTTGAAATGCCCAAAATTTTGGCTATTTCCCTTTGCGTTTTGGTAGCTCCATTTAAAAGACCGTAGCGAAGTTCAATAACTCTTCTTTCTCTAAATTTTAAAACTGTTTTAATTTTTTCGTGAAGTTTTTTTTGTTGTAACTTTTTAGCAACTTCATCCGTGATTGCATCAGTATCTGTACCAAGAACATCTATAAGCGAGATTTCATTTCCTTCCTTATCAATTCCGATTGGGTCTTGCAATGATACCTCCATCTTAATTTTTTTAGTTGCTCTTAAATTCATGAGTATTTCATTTTCGATACAACGTGAAGCGTATGTAGCTAATCTGTTCCCCTTTTTATCATCAAAGGTTGTAATTGCTTTTATAAGTCCTATTGTGCCTATAGAAATCAGATCATCAATATCTTCGCCTGTGTTAGTATATTTTTTTGCAATATGAGCAACTAAACGCAAGTTCCTCTCAATAAGGATATTTCGAGCCTCCTCGCTACCATTTTTATACATATCGATATACTTTTTTTCTTCTTGAGAACTCAAAGGTTGGGGAAAAGATTTACTACCTGTAATAAAGCCCAACCATGTGAGAAGTTCCGTAAAAAATAAAAGACCCAAAGTCATTATAGTAGACAGGGTATATTCCATATATGTCACCTCCCTGTGCGGTACCTATAATATATGACTTTGGGTCTTAAAAAGTGCATGTTTATTGTGAATTTAATTTAATTAGCTTTTTTTGATATTATTTCATCAGCTATTTCTTTAAATGCCGGAGCAGCTTTTGACGAAGCGGAGCCACCTTTCTCTATAAAAACCGTTATAATATATCTAGGATTATCAATTGGATAAAAACCTGTAAACCATGCATGATATAAATCCTTTCCAACTTCTGCAGTACCAGTTTTTCCTGCACTCACCATGTTTGCATTTGCAGGCATTGCATTTTTACCTGTGCCATAACTCGTAACAGCCGCAAGAGCCTTTTTAACATCTTGAGCTGTCATGGTAGATATAACCTTTATGGGTTTAGTTTCTAAACATTTATATACGATATTCTCCTTAAAATCTGTTACTTCTTTAATGAGATATGGTTTTTTTAAAACCCCATTGTTTACAATAGGCAATAAAATTTGTGATGCTTGGAGTGGGGTTATAGTCATTTTCCCCTGCCCGAGGGATAAATTTCCTATATCTTGATAATAAACATCTTGTTTTAGTGGGATAAACCCTTTTTTCTCTTCGGGTAAACCTATATTTACTTTCTTGCCAAGTCCAAATCGATTTGCGTATTCGATAATTTTTTCTTCACCCAATCTTATACCTAACTGTATAAAAACAGAGTTACATGAGTATGCCATTGCATCTCTAATAGATAATACTCCATGACCTCCATCTTTAAAGCTAGAGCATTTAAAGACATTTTCACCAACTTTTGTGTATCCAGGGCAGAAAAATTTTTCATCTAAATCACATATATTTTCTTCCAATGCAGCAGCTAACATAACAATTTTAAAAATAGAACCAGGAGTGTAACCCTCCACAGACCTATTAATTAGAGGTGAGTCATCTCTTTCTAGATATTCATTTAATCTATATTGTTTATAATTTGGTCTACTTGCTATAGCAAGTATTTCACTAGAATTTGCATCTAATACGAGAACTGCGCCCTTATCTATCCTTTTATCCATAACACTTTCTACTATAGACTGTATTCTTTTATCAATAGTAAGTTTAACTCCCCAAGAAGGTATTTGTTCAACATCATTTGAAAGCCCAACTATCGGTTGTCTTAAACCGTCTTTTACCAAATCAATTTTTTTTCCTTGACTTAAAATGTGATCAAATGTTTTTTCTATTCCTGTTTGCCCTAAATATCCTATTGTATGTGTAGCTAATGCTTTATCCCCATATCTTATAGCTTTATCATATACAAAAACCCCTGGGGTATTTAACTTTTTTTTGGTTATTACACTTATACAATCTTCTGGTATTTTTATATCTTGAGGTTTCCCATTATCCTCAAAATCAAAATCCATCCTTGTTATAAAATCCTTCTCATCTTTAGAAAGCATACCCGGTGATATTACAACGTGTTTTTCATAAAAAGTATCTGAAAGAAGTTCGCCGTTCCTATCGAAAACTCCCCCTCTTGCCGAGTTGGAAGAGCCAATTCTTTGCTCTTCTGCTTTTTTTGCAAAGTAATTTCCTTTAATAACTTGAATATAAGCTAGTCTACCCAGCAAAAAAAGGCATAAGATTGCTGACATTAGCCATAAATAATATATTCTGGATCTTTTTCTCATTCTAGATCACCTAGAAATATAGTTCCCTTTTTTATCGCATTATATCCTCTTTAGCTCTTCTAATAATCGTATATGGGTTAACCTCTTCATCCAATTCAATTTTAAATATTTGATTTGGGTGTGGTGCCTGAAATATCTCGTTACCTTCATCATCCCACATTTTTGATATCTTTATCGAAAAATTATCTTTTTCGGGGCATAAAAGCTCTACAACATCATTGATTTTCACTGGATTTCTCTGTTCGACAGTAGCTATTTTTGTTTTTTTATCATAATGTCTAATAATGCCGACAAAGTCATAATCTCTAATGTACGTACTGTGATCATATATTTGGCCATTTTGTTTAGGCTTATCAAAATAAAAACCATGAGTAAATTCTCTATGAGAAGTTTTTAAAAGTTCAGCCATCCATTCCGAACGAAAATGAAACTTGTCGGGATTTTCATAAAAATTATCTATGACGTTTCTATAAGATTTTGTGACCTGTGCCACATAATGCACACTTTTCATACGACCTTCGACCTTATAGCTTGTTAAGTTTAGCTCTGCTAATTCAGGAATTTTATCCAACATACATAAGTCCTTAGAATTGAAAAAATAAGTACCTCTATCATCTTCAAAAACCGGAAAAAACTTTCCAGGTCTTTTCTCTTCCATCAAGTAGTACTTATAACGACACGGATGCGCACACATTCCCCTATTTGACTCTCTATAAGTCATATAATTGCTTATAAGACATCTTCCAGAATATGATATACACATGGCACCATGTATAAAAACTTCTAATTCTAAAGATTTTGGAGTTTTTCTCCTAATCTCCTTAATTTCTTCTAAACTTAATTCTCTTGCCAATACAATTCTCTTTACACCTAAATTATGCCAGAAATTACAGCTTTTCCAATTAACAGTATTTGCTTGTGTACTTAAGTGTACTTTTAAATTTGGAGCTGCACTTTTTACTATTTCAAGCACACCTGGATCTGATATAATAACGGCATCTGCTCCGATATTGGCAATGTACGTAATATATTCAAAAATATGTTCTAAATCTTTGTTATGAGGTATTATGTTTAAAGTAATATAAGCTTTTTTGCCATAGATATGAGCAAAATCAACTGCTTCTTTCATTTCTTCATAACTAAAATTATCTGCGCCGGCTCTCAAACTGAAATTCTTTCCACCCAAATAAACGGCATCAGCCCCATATTTTATAGCAAACTCTAATTTTTCCATATTTCCCGCCGGTATCAATAGTTCAGGCTTAGTCATCTACTTGCCTCCCAGTAAAGATATGTTTTATTTTCTCTCTGTTTTTTTAATAAGCTCTTTATTTCTTAAATGTTCTTCATAAGTCACACTAAACAGGTGAGCACCATGTTTTTGCGCCACAAAGTACATATATTCTACATTGGCAGGGTTCTTCGCTGCTCTAATAGAGGATAGACCAGGCATACATATAGGTCCAGGTGGAAGGCCTGGATGTTTATAGGTGTTGTAAGGTGAGTCCACTTCCAAATCTTTGATATATAAAACATCCTTATGCTCTTTAAGTGCGTATTCTACAGTTGCACATGACTGAAGGAGCATTCCTTTCTTAAGACGATTATAAAAAACTCCTGATATGATTGGTCTCTCTTCTTCTAATTTGGCTTCTGCTTCAATAATTGACGCAAGAGTGACTATCTCATATGTGTTTAAATCCATTGGGTTATTATCTTCTACATCCTCAAAATAAATACTTTGAAACCTTTTCAGCATAATACTAATGTATGATTCTGCCAGTTTCCCTCGCTGAAAAAAATATGTATCAGGAAACAAAAAGCCTTCTAAATCGGCTTCGCAAGGTATGTTATTTAAAAATTTAAATTCATGTTTAAAATTTTCTACTTTAGCCTTTGTTAAAAATTCTTGTTTTTTTACAAGGCCAGATTCTTCAAAAATCTCCGCAGTTTTTTCTAATGTACTGCCTTCTGGTATGGTTATTTTAACTTCATCCTTTAAAATATCACCAGAAGTTATCATGTTTAAAATAGTTTTTAAAGACATGGAAGGACTTATTAAGTAATTTCCTGCCTTTATTTTAACATCCATCCCTTTGATTTTTGCATAAAGATTAAAGGCTAATGGACTTTTTATCAAATCTTGTTCATAGAGTTTTTTTGCTATTTGTTTTGTAGAACTTCCGCTCACTATTTCGAAATTTACTGTGGCTAAGCTTGCTGTATTTTTCGGTTGAAACATCATCATAAACCATATCAATATAAGGATTATAACAATAATTGTATTTAGTATTGCTATAAATAATTTTTTATGTTTTTTAAAAAAAACGAAAGTCGGAGTATCAATAAATTTCTGCCACATCTGTTTAATTTTCAAAATCAAATCAGCTCCTCAATAGTCTTTTAAAGCAACTATATAAACATTTGTACAGGTTTTTCATTTTTTTAGAATTTTGCCTAAGGCTGATCTTTTTATAGCAAAGTACAAGGGAATTCCTATACCTGCGACAGAAATGATTTGTCCAATTCCTATATATAAAGCTGTTATTAAATATGGTAAATCATATATAATACTTAAATAGTATGAAACTCCAAAGGCATTTAATAATATTGGAGGAATACAACCCAAATAAGGATTTCTCGTCTTGCTTGTCATATACGCAGCTATAAGAGTAATAGCACTACCTCCATAAATATCCCATGGGCCCTGTCCCCCTAATAAGTTTGCAACAAGACACCCGATATAGAGCCCAGGTACAGCTGATCCTTCAAGTATAGGTAATAATGTTAGAGCTTCTGATACTCTTATCTGAAGTGGGCCATAGCTTATTGGTTTTAAAAAATATGTTACAGTAGCATATAATGCAGCAATAGCCGCGGCTCTCACTAAATACTGTGATTTGTCCAATTAAAGTAACCCCTTTCAACAAAAGTTTATAATATCAACTTGCATAAATTA
>DUTQ01000060.1 GCA_012841995.1 Thermoanaerobacterales bacterium
GAAGATATAAAAAACGCCTACAACTTCATTATAATAGATTGCCCTCCTTCCCTTGGCCTGTTAACATTAAATGCATTAACTGCAGCTGATACTGTTCTGGTGCCGATTCAGTGCGAGTATTATGCTCTTGAGGGTTTGGGTCAGCTGATGAATACAATTGATTTAGTTCAAAGACATTTAAATAAAGATCTGGAAGTAGAGGGTGTTTTGTTGACAATGTTTGACGCTCGAACAAATCTTTCTATTCAAGTTGTTGATGAAGTAAAAAACTTTTTTAAAAACAAGGTATACAGCACAATAATACCCAGAAATGTCAGATTAAGCGAGGCTCCCAGTCATGGAAAGCCAATAATTAAATATGATTCCAGGTCAAGAGGGTCAGAAGTGTATATGGACCTTGCAAAGGAGGTGCTGGGAATTGAGCAATAAAAGAGGTCTCGGGAAGGGGTTAAGTGCCCTGATACCTATGGATGAAAAAAGCGGCGAGGACGTTGTAGAGATAAGCGTAAGCGAGATTTATGCAAATAAAGATCAACCCAGAAAAACTTTTGATGAAGAAAAGCTCAATGAACTTACATTGTCAATTAAGCAGCATGGTGTTTTGCAGCCGGTTATTTTGCGGAAAAAATCAAATGGATACGAGATCGTGGCAGGTGAGAGACGGTGGAGGGCAGCAATAAAGGCTGGCCTTAAAAAAATACCTGCATTGATAAGGGATATTTCAGATACTGCTGCTATGGAAATCGGCCTTATTGAAAACCTGCAGAGAGAGGATTTAAATCCTCTTGAAGAAGCAAGTGCATATCAGAGGCTGATGAATGAATTTGGAATGACACAAGAGGAACTATCAAAAAGAGTAGGCAAAAGCAGATCAAAGATTGCAAACTCTGTAAGACTACTAAACCTGGAAAGCGAAATCAAAGAGCTCATTCAGTCAGAAAAAATCACGGCAGGACATGCCAGGGCTCTTTTGGCAATACCGGATAAAAACGAGAGAATAAGAGTAGCACGTAAGCTTGAAGAGGAAAACTTATCAGTGCGCCAGGTGGAAAAGATAGCAAAAGAAAAATCCTTGCAGGATAAGCCGAGCAAAAAAGCACCTAAAGAAATAAACCCTGTGTTTGTCAATATATCCGAAAAATTGCAAAGGATTTTCGGGACAAAGGTAAGAGTCAGCGGTAGTGAGAAAAAAGGAAAAATCCAAATTGAATTTTATTCTGAAGATGAGCTAGAAAGAATATTGGATATTATGGCTAGGTAATGTTTCACGTGAAACATAGATAGCAAATCTAACAACTTATCTAAAAGAAACTGTATTTAAATAAGCGGATTAAGGAGAGCGATGCCCTTGCTTGGAACAATAATAAACGCTGTAGCTATAATATTGGGCACAATTTTTGGGTGTTTTTTGAAAGGCAGTTTTCCAGATCGGATTAAGACTACCATCATGCAAGGCATTAGTGCTACAGTTATTGTCATCGGCCTTTCTATGGCCATAAAGACGCAGAATATGCTGGTAGTTACATTGAGCATGGTGGTAGGTGGTATAATAGGGGAACTTTTGAATATTGAAAAGAGGCTAAATGATTTAGGCGAGGGCATAAAGAGGCATTTTTCACAGGATGACGATAATTTTACCAGAGCTTTTGTTTCAGCTAGCCTAATATATTGTGTTGGGGCAATGGCCATCATGGGTTCTATCCAGAGCGGGCTTACAGGTGATCACAGCACCTTGCTTGTAAAATCAGTGCTTGATGGTATTTCGTCAATTGTTTTTTCATCAAGCATGGGGATCGGAGTTGCCTTTTCGTCCCTCCCAGTGTTAGTATACCAAGGCAGTATCACCTTGGCAGCATCATATGTAAAAGAATTTGCAACTGAAGCTATCATTACTGAAATGAGCGCTGTTGGAGGTGTGCTTATCTTTTGCATAGGTATAAACATGCTTGATATAAAGGCAAACATTAGAGTTGGAAACCTCTTGCCCGCAATCTTTGCATCGATATTTTTTACAATAATTCTTTCAAGCCTTACATAATTATTTCCAAATTTAATAGCACTATTGCTAGTGAGATAAACTCACTTTTGTCATAGGAGAAGTTAACGGAGGAGAAAACATGAGCGCATTAGGACTTTATAAAACTTTGAGCAATTTTTTTGTAACACATACACAACAAATATTATTGTATATAAGCGTTATATCCTTTTTTACATTGATTGCATTTATATTTATTGCATTAAGGCTATTGTCCATCTCTAAAAAATACCGTCAGCTTATGAAAGGAGCTGATGGCAAAAATATTGAAGCATTGCTTACTAAAAATTTAGAGGATCTAAAAGAAACGAGAGATTTCATTGTAGGATTAGACAAAAGGGTTAGTGAGCTGGAAGATAAAAGCCGCCTTGCAGTTAGCAAGATTTATTGCAAAAGGTACAATCCCTTTAACGAAATGGGGAGTGACCTCAGCTTTTCTGTTGTTTTTTTGAATCAAGATGATACTGGCGTGTTATTGACAAGTATTTACGGCAGAGATGAAAATCGGATTTACTTAAAGCCTGTCAAGAATGGTGAAACCACTTACGCACTTTCACCAGAGGAGCAAGAGGTGTTGTATAAAGCCAAAAATCAATAGGGCTAGAGGTTGTTATGTTTATATGATATGGTAATAAAGTGAACTTGAATTGTCAGGTGGTGTTATAGGAAAAGTGAAGAAAAAAGCGGAAAAAACCTTTACCTTTATGATTGTACCCCATTCAGGTGAGGCTAAATACTCGCTTTCAATTACCCTCAGCACTCTTAAAGTAGTAGCCGGTATTTTATTGGGGGTTGCTGTGTTTATATTTATATCAGCAGCGCATTTTTCAATTAATTATAACAAGATGAAAGTAAGTAAACAGGAATTATCGCAGAAAGCCCAAGATTATCAAAAAATGCAACAAGAGCTAGAGTATTTTGTTAAGAAAACCCAGGATCTTGAACAAAAAATGGACGGGCTTGAAAAATTGGACAGTGACTTAAGAAGCCTTTTAAAGGATGATCCCGCTCTTAAGAAAAACAATATGTCGATTAATGTAGAAAGAAAGCGGGGCATCTTATCCGTAGATCGTGGGAGTGTTGACAGGGAAAAGGCTATTGAAAACCTGGAAAAGATTGAGGAAAAATTACCAGAACAAGAAGAGAGTTTAAAGGAATTAAAGGACGCAGTTATTCAAAGGAGCAATCGCATTGCATCAACCCCAACTATTTGGCCTGTTGATGGCAAAATTACATCGAGTTTTGGCTATAGGCGTTCACCTTTCGGTAAGAGAAGAGAGTTTCATGACGGCCTTGACATAGGGGCACCGTATGGCACTTTGATAAAGGCAACAGCTGATGGGGTTGTAAGTTTTACTGGTTATAAAACAGGATATGGCTACTCTGTTATAATCGACCATAAAAATGGTTTTGAGACATCTTATTGTCATAGCTCAGAGATATTAGTAAAAGAGGGTCAACATGTAAAGAAAAACCAAGTGATTGCTAAGGTGGGCAGTTCAGGCAGAAGTACAGGGCCACATGTCCATTACATGGTCAAGGTGAATGGAGTTCTGGAAAACCCTAAGGACTATTTGGATTAAGGGGGGCTTATTGTGTTTGGGAAAAAACAGGAAAGCATGCCGGCAAACCTGGACAAGGTTGATACAATTATAGGTAAAAGTGTTCAAATAAGCGGCAGCATCCGAGCAGAAGGCATTTTGAGAATTGAAGGCAAAGTGGAAGGTGAAATTCAAAGTTCTGGAGATGTAATAATAACAGAAAGCGGTGTTGTCAAATCAGATATGAAAGCTCGCAATGCTGTTATAGCCGGAACCTATAATGGCAATTTAGCTTTAGAAGGCAAGCTAGAAATAAGGGCTACCGGTAAGGTTGAAGGAGATGTCAAAGTTGATGGCTTTGTTGTAGAAGATGGCGGAGCCTTTGATGGAAAGTGTGAAATGTTAAAAAAAGAAAATACCTTAAGACCTAAAAACAAAGATGCTAAAACATTAGAGGAAAGCTCAACATAAGAGGTTGAGCTTTTTTTATTACATATTTTGTGCTGTTTTTGAAGATAATATGAGAGTAAGGACGGTGAGTGATTTGAAGGTAGTAGCCATTGAAGATGGGCTTGAAGATATAGGCAAATATTTAAGTGCCATGGGATATAAGACAGTGGCTTGGGGTCAAACAGATAGCGCTGTTGATGCGGTTGTTTACACAGGTAAAAAGTTAGAGGATATTTATACATCTAATGCATTTACCAATGCACATTCTCTCGATAATAAAGCTGATGAACTTTCTTATGGTATATTATTGATAAATGCACAGGGGAAAACGCCTGAGCAGGTTTACAAGATTATTAAAAACCGGGTCTATGAAGATTTTATTTAATCTAAAAATGTTTTAAGTCCTCTTGAAATGCCTTCAGCAATAATATCGGCCATTTTCATAACTGTATAAAGCCTGGTATTTTGCAGCACAAAATACTCCATAAAGCCTCCTATGTTTACAATTCCCGTAACGTGAAATTCTCCAACTTCCGGGAGATTTTTGTTAACACCAGCCCCTGGTTTTAATGCTCCATCAGATAGTTTTATTGTCCCCACATTTTCTTTTCTCCCTAGAGATGCATCTACTGCGATTATGAACGGATTTTTAAATTTATCGTATATCTGATTTAATACATCATCTAAATTGGCAGCATGGACGGGATCTGCAAGATTACCATAGACATTTGCTGTTGGATAAAGGAGTTTTAATCTTTCACCAACCAATGGGCCCAGGGAATCGCCAGTTGATCTATCTGTGCCTATACAAAGTATTACAATTGGCCCAGGAAAATACTTATCACAAAGTAATTGGAGGAAGTTTTCTTGAAAAATCTTTTTAGCATAAGGAGAATCAATATCTATCCTGATGCTTTTTTTATTTGTAAGAGGATTTTGAATCAGCATAATCGTCCTCCTGATTTTTAATTCATATCATTAATTAATAAATGATATGAACCAAAACAAAATAGTATTCATTAGATTATGCGTCATATAATGATTTTTTAAACATATTTATGTGGTAAATAACAATCGCTTACATTGCTTTTTTTAAGAGTTTCAATTTTGGCAAGAGCCTAAAAAGGAGTAAGGGAATAACTTACTATTATTAAAAAGCTCATTTGTCATAGTCTTCATCTAACAAGTTTCTGAACCGAAATCGAACTTAAGTATAGGGGAGGGCTATATCGTGAAATTTAAGGATGAATTAAATCTTGGGTTTATATATATGGGTACATTAGTTGGCGCGGGATTTGCTTCTGGTCAGGAAATTATGAAATTTTTTACGGTTTATGGCAAACAGGGACTAATTGGAATAATTGTTTCTTGTATGCTATTCTTTATAATTGGCTATCTTGTATTGTTTTATTCAATACAGAGGCAATCAACTTGTGTTAGAGATATTATGCTTCCTCTCTGTGGCAAAAAATTAATGACTTTTTTTGAACTTTTTGTAACAGTGTTTTTGCTAGGCGGGTATTATATAATGGTTTCAGGTTGTGGAGCTGTTTTATTAGAGGGGTTTGACTTGCCTTACTATCCTAGTGTTGGGCTGATTTGCCTGATATGCATATGGGGGCTTAAAAATGGAATAGAAGGGCTTGCCAATTTTAACAAGATTGCGGTTCCATTGATGATTTTTCTAACTCTTGTAATATGTAAGAAAACTATTCCCAACTTTGAAGAATTAAAGCTTATTATAGATTTTGCGCCTGAAGGAAGTAAGGGCTTTCTTTTTTCAGCTTTTGTGTATGTGAGTTTTAATATGGTTTCAGGTTCAGTCGTATTAGCCTCATTAGGAAAAAGCTCAAACAGACCAAAAGCTGCTCTTGGTGGAGCTGTTATTGCAGCCTGTGGGCTTTTTGTCATGGGCTCTGCAGTGTGGTTGATGACCACAGCAAATTTTTATGAGATAGTAAATGTTCAGATCCCACTCATGTGGATTGCAAAACCATTAGGGCAGTCAATATACTTCATGTCAGTTGTGATTTTACTTTTGGCAATGCTGACCACTGCTTTTGGTATGGGGTTTGCTTTTTTGCTTAATATGTCAATCAGATTTAAAGTGCGCTATGAGCACACCCTTTTTATGCTTATTATCGGAATCCCCCTTACAGCATGCGGTTTTTCCAATATGGTTGGCCTTGTATATCCTATTTTCGGAATCGTCGGTATTTTATTTATTTTATTGACTATTTTTAGAAGGTTTTTTCTTACAAAAATAGAATGATATAATTGGAAGAAAAATCAAGCAAAGTCAATAGCTTTTTTTAAATAAAGTTATATCGACGAGGTGAACATGGTGCACAAATTTTCACACCTGGTTTCTATTTGCTGTGGTATTGCATTAGTACTGATATTGATGATAACTCTTGTTACTGATACAAATCCTGTTGGGCTTTCAAGAAATATTCTTTCAAATTCACAAAAGGTTAAAAAGCTTTTTTGTCTTCCTGGTGAAATGTTTTTTGATGGAGAAGATACCTTTTTTAATGTAAGTAATGGAAACTTAAAAACACTGGATTTTCATGGGAGATGTATTAAACAAGAGGATATAAGCGACAGACAGATATTATGGAGTGGCCCTGATGTATTGGTTTTATCTGAAGGAAGTTATATTGAAATAAGGGATAAAGATGGCCAAAATGTTCTAGGAAGGCAAGACATTTTGGAAAACATGCGAGTTCTAGATGTAAGTAAGCGATTTTTACTTATTGCAGGAGAAAAAGCTGGTAAAGAATATGCAGCCCTTTTAGGCAAACAAGGTGAGGTTTTATGGCTTAAAATGCAGGATGGCAAGATAATATCTGGTAACACTACAAGCACGGGTATGTTTACAGCCTTAGCAGTTTTAGATGAGGATATTTGTGGTAAAATAGTCATGGTAAATTCTAAAGGTGAGGTAGCATGGAGCCTGACCAGAGAGTATTTACCTCTTTTTGTAAGGGTATTAGATGATAATATAATAGCAATCACAGAAAACGGCGCTTTTGCAAAGAATGATAAAAAAGATCTTTGGGATATAGATTTCAAAGGCATAGTTACTAGAGGGCATATCGATGAGGACGGCTATATAAGTGCTGTTATTGCTGAAAAGTTTAGTGAGTTCAGTAAGGAAAAACAGTATAAGATTATAGAGATATCGCCTCAAGGTAAAGTCTTATGGTCATATGTGTTGGATGAAAAGCCAGAAGACATTCAGAGAATAGAAGATTTTATATATATTTTAGATGAGTCAGGTATTTTAATTCTTACAAGGCAGGGGCTTCTAAAATCCAAAATCAACATAAAGGGTATTAAGCAATTTAAAGTGGTAGATAGCTCCCATATAATAGTTTTCCAAAATAAAAAAAGCTGTTTGTTGGAGATTTTAGAAGGGAGGAAATAGGGAATGAACTGGATAGACATAGTTTTTATAATTTTATTTATAAAGAGCGCTGTTGAGGGATTTTCCCGAGGGTTGATATTATCGTTTTTTAGGACAGCTGGCATGATAATGGCTCTTTATGCAGGGATATTTTATCGAGATCGGGCTGTGGAGATTTTAAAAGTGTACTTCCCTATTAAATCTGTTGTGAGCACCATTTTAAAAATGCCCCAAGATCCAGGTGTCCAGGCTGCCGGTGCATTGGGATTTCCGATTCTACTTGAAATGGCCATAGGGGCAATTGGTTTTTTATTGGTTTTTTCAATCGTTCAATTGATTTTTTTAATCCCTGCCTATTTCTTGCACGGTTTGACAAAGGCAACACAAATGAGCTTTATTAATAGAGGGTTAGGGCTCATATTTGCAGTAGGTAGAACAATACTTGCTATTGGGCTTGTAGCTGCTATAGCCACACCTTTTTTAATAGCACTTCCCGATAGTTGGCTTGCAAAAAGCCTTAATGGATCTCATATCCTTCAGAATATAAAATTTTTGGACTTTATTACACCTATTGTGGTAAAATTTATATAATGATATTTTCTGTTTTTGGTAAAGCAATTCATTTCAGTTTATGTTAATGGCATTGTGTCTATTATTTATAAAAATCCAACATTAATCATTTAAGGAGGATAAGTAATGGAAAATACTATAGTTGACGCAAGGAATAAACCGTGTCCGCAACCCGTTATTTTAACAAAAAAGGCATTAGAGCAAATAAAAGAGGGAAGGGTAATAACCTTAGTTGATAATGAGGTGGCAAGGGACAATGTAGAAAAATTTGTAAAAAGCCAAGGGCTTAAATGCAGTATTAATCAAAAGGGCAATTACTTCGAATTAAGCATTTTAAAAGAAAACAACGCCCAAGGCATAAGGGCTGATGTTGCTCCGGAAGGTATAACATGTAATAGCATTCAGGATGATTATGTTGTTTTAGTTTCTCGGGATACTTTTGGCGAAGGCCTAGAGGAATTGGGCAGAGTTCTCTTGAAGAACTATTTGTATACCCTCACAGAGATAGAAAATCTGCCTAAGGCAATACTTTTTGTAAATGGCGGAGTCAAACTCACTACAGAAGGGGCTTCATCAATAGAAACTATAAAGGAACTAGAGGATATGGGTGTAGAGATATTATCATGTGGTACATGTCTTGATTATTATAAGCTAAAAGACAAATTAAAGGTTGGAAAGGTGACAAATATGTATGAGATTGTGGAAAGGACCACAAAAATGAGGACTATTAATCTTTAAGTGGCACATAAAGTGTTTTTTATGGAGGTGCCGATTTGACCGAAGTTGTTAAGGTATACAACAGCTTAATCTATAAGCTGCCGCCATTTCTTGAACCGATTATTCGAATTCTAATAATACTTGTCATAGGATTTACAATTATTAAAATCAGCGAGGGAATTATTATCCGAGTTTTAACAGTAGGGATGAAGGCTAATACTCATATTGGCGAAAGCAAGAGAAAGACATTGATAAGTCTTTTAAAGAGTATTGTTCGATATTTGACTTATTTTGTGATGGCAGTCAATATATTAGAAATACTTGGGGTAAATACGACTTCTATTCTTACAGCTGCAGGAGTCGGGGGACTTGCTGTAGGTTTTGGGGCCCAGAGTTTAGTAAAGGACTTAATTTCAGGCTTTTTTATAATATTTGAAGACCAGTTTAATGTAGGTGATTATGTAGAGGCTGGTGGTGTGGCAGGAACCGTTGAAGAAATGAGCGTAAGGGTGACTAAACTCAGAGATTTTGGAGGGCAGCTTCATATCATCCCAAACGGAGAGATTTCAATTGTTACAAATCATTCACGTGGCGCCATGCGCGCATTGGTAGATGTCCAGATTGCTTATGAAGAGGACATAGATAGAGCGATCAGTGTTTTAGAGGATGTTTGTCAAGAAGTGAAAGATAAAAGAAAAGATATTTTAGAAGGGCCCAAAATATTAGGAGTATCGAACTTAGACTCTTATGGTGTAAGATTGACTGTCTATGCAAAAACCTTACCGATGCAACAGTGGAGTGTTGAAAGGGAGATTAAAAAACTGATTAAACAGAGGTTTCAAAGAGAAGGCATAGAAATACCTTACCCGAAAATGGAGATTTTAAATAAAAATAAAAACGCAAATAAACTTGATAAGGAGTGATTAAATGGACTACCTTATCGGTGATGTGGTAAAAATGAAGAAAAAACATCCATGTGGCAGCGATGAATGGGAAATATGGCGCATGGGTATGGATTTTGGAATAAAGTGCTGTGGTTGTGGTAGAAAAGTTATGATACCAAGACATAAATTCGAAAAATCTGCTAAAAAACTAGTTAGTCGCAAGCAACCAGAGATACTTGAAAAACCGGGTGATAAATGATATAATACTCCCGTACATCTCTGCTCCGGTTTTTAACCGGGGCCAATAGTCCATGGAGGTGAGAAAAAATGAGAAAATATGAGACAATGTACATTATCGATCCAGATTTTGACGAGGAAGCAACTAAACAGCTTATAGAGAAGTTTAAAGGGGTTATAGAGGAAAAAGGTGGAAAAATCGAAGAAGTAGATGAATGGGGTAAAAGGAGACTAGCCTACCCCGTCCATGACCGCCGTGAGGGCTATTATGTACTTATGCACTTTGAGGCAGACCCTGAAGCAGTGATCGATTTGGAGAGAGTGTTTAAGATAACAATTGGTGTTTTAAAATATCTCATAGTAAAAAAAGATAAGTAAGAGGTGAGGACCTTGAATAAGGTCATATTAATCGGAAGACTTACGAGAGAACCGGAACTACGCTATACTCCAGCAAACAGTGTGCCTGTGGCTAATTTCACACTAGCTGTTGACCGTCCTTTTTTAAACCAGAAAGGCGAGCGTGAAGCTGACTTTATACGCGTAGTAGCTTGGAGAAAGCTGGCTGAACTGTGTAGCAATAATCTCATTAAAGGTCAGATGGCAGCAGTTTTCGGTAGGCTTCAGGTTAGATCTTATGAGGCCCAGGACGGACAGCGCAGGACAATTTCAGAAGTTGTGGCAGATGAGGTAAAATTTCTCGAAAGGCCCAGAGGCAGTTCTGGGACTTCTAGCTTTGATGATATAAATTCTGATATTAAATTTGATCCCGGAATGGAAGATATAGAAGGCATGGGAGGCATTGAGGGCGACGAAGTGCCTTTCTAGTGAAGGAGGAAAAAACTTGAGACCTAAAAGAGTTAAAAAGAAAAAAGTATGCAGTTTTTGCATGGAAAAAGCGGAAACTATTGACTATAAAGATTATAATCGCTTAAGAAAGTTTATAACAGAGAGAGGCAAGATCTTGCCTCGCCGTATTACGGGCAATTGTGCAAAACATCAAAGACAGCTTACAGTAGCTATTAAGAGAGCACGAAATATTGCACTGCTACCATTTACTTCAGAATAGAGAGAGTCTCCCCTCTCTTTTTTTTTCAATAAGGAGGAACTTTTTATGAAGCAGATGAATACTCGGTCAATGGTAGAAGGTGCTTTACTCGCAGCAATTACAATAATAATCAGTCTTTTTTCCCTTTATGTTCCTGTTTTAGGAGTTTTCGCAAGCTTGATATGGCCAGTACCGATTGTCATACTTGGAATTAGGCATGGCACAAAGACAAGCATTTTAGCTACCGTTGTTGCTGGTATTGTAGTCGCAATGCTCGAGGGACCGATGCAGGCTTTTACGGTTATTTTGGGCTTTGGACTCATTGGTATTGTGATGGGCTGGGCTATTAGAAAAGAATACCCTCCTTTTAGGGTGCTGACATTAGGTGGGTTGGCTTCTCTTGTATCAAAGGCCATACTTATACTCATTTCTATTTATATAATGGGTTTAAACCCGCTTACTGAAGAATTATCAGCAATGAGAGAATCGCTTTCACTGATGCAAAACATGTATAAGGGAATGGGAGTAAGTCCAGATACAATGAAATCCATCATCGGAAATTTTGAAAAGGTGTTGGATTTAATGGCCTTAGCTCTACCGGGCATACTAGTACTTGCATCTCTGATGGATGCGTTTTTGAACTACCAAGTGACAAAAGCGATATTGTCACGTCTTGGTCAAAAAATACAAGGGTTTACTCCTTTCTGGCTATGGAATTTCCCCCCATACACTGTTTTTATGTTTTTATTAGGTGTGCTTTTGACCATGTTAGAAACATATTGGCCTGTGGGGATACTAAAGCCTTTGGGGCTAAACCTTCAAATCGTTTTTTACTTTGTATTTCTGATACAAGGTTTTTCTCTTATAGCTTTTTACATGGGCAAATTTAATGTAGCAAAAATACTTCGCGTGTTTGTAGTCTTACTGGTATTTTTTAATCCCTTCATTTCTCAGATTGTCATATGGGCGGGGATGTTTGATATATTATTTAATTTCCGCCACATATAAAAGGGGAAATTACTGTGAACGGTAAATTCAGATTTAAAATGATTAAGATTTTACTTATAATAACCGTTTTTGAAGCTGTAGCCTTTATGTTCATCGATGTAAAGGCTACATTTGCCCTTTTACCTGTCTTGATACTTCTTATTGTTTATGCCCTACAGCTGGCTCAAGGTAAAAATAGGGAATTGCCCCTACTTCCAAACCTCGAGGGTGCTCCACGTAAAATTTTATGGAAAGAAGTAGTTAATGCACTCCATATAGGTATAGCTATTGTTGATGAAAACAATAGAGTTATATGGCGCAACACAGTAGCAAAAGGCTTGACGGAGTTTTTTCAAAGCTTGAATATCAAGGAAGACTTAAAACAACTTTTATCATCACAAGAACCAAAGACTATCAAAATTGATGATAAGATTTATTCTTTAGGTGTCAAGCAGCTCAAAAAAAGCAGCAAGGTAATGCAAAAAGAGCTGAGTTTGGTATATTTCAATGATATTACCGAATTGGAAGAAATAAAAAATAAACTAAATGATGAAAGAGCAGTTGTTTGCTACGTTCAAGTGGATAACTTTACTGAAATCATAGGTGTTTGCCCTGAAGAGAACAGACCTGAACTTTTTGCTAAAATAGATAAGATAATAACTCAGTGGTTTCAAAATATGAATGGATTTGTAAAAAAACTTGATAAGGATAAGTATATAGCTTTATTGCAATATAAAGAACTAAAAAAGGCTGAAGATACAAAATTTGACATATTGGAGCAAGTAAAGAAAATCAAGGTAGGTCCGGCAATTTCAGTAACTTTGAGTATTGGCGCTTCCTATGTTGATAAAAACATGCTAGAATGCCATAAATTGGCTCAAAGTGCTCTTGAACTTTGCCTTGGACGCGGTGGAGATCAGGCTGTAGTAAAAGATCTGGGGAAGACATACTTTTATGGAGGTAAAACAAAAGAGGTAGAAAAGTATAGTCGAGTAAGAGCGCGTGTAATTTCCCAGGCCTTAAAAAATCTTATTGAAGAGTCAGATATGGTTTTGGCATTAGGCCACGTATTTTTAGATATGGATGCTCTTGGAGCAGGAGTAGGGGTATTTTGTGCAGCAAAAGCACTTGGGAAGCGCTGCCATATCATTCTATCACAAGAGCAAAACCCATCCATTGAATCCCTAATGAAAATATTAGTAAAAGATGATATATTAAAATCCGCCTTTATTAAAGAGAGCGAAGCTCTTGAAAAGATAACAAAAAAAACATTATTAGTGGTGGTGGATACCCACAGGCCTTCCCTTTGCTTGTCACGTAAGATATTGGATAAATCGGAAAGGGTTGTGGTTATTGACCACCACCGACGGAGTGAAGAGTTTATAGATAAAGCTCACCTTGTGTATCTAGAGCCATATGCCTCATCTACAAGTGAGATGGTAACGGAAATACTAGAGTACATAGATGAGGTTAAAATAACGCCAACAATCCCCGACAAGAGCGCTGTA
>DUTQ01000061.1 GCA_012841995.1 Thermoanaerobacterales bacterium
ATCAAAAAAGCAAAAGATTTTAAGATATGGTGCTGAATTGGTTCTGGCTGGAAGAAATTATGATGAAACATATAAAATTGCTAAGATTGCACAAAAAAGCCACAATCTAACATGGATTGATTCATGTTCTGATAAACATGTAATCGCAGGCCAAGGAACTGTTGGGCTTGAAATTTTAGACAAAATTCCTGATATTGATGTAATCCTTGTGCCCATTGGCGGTGGCAGCCTTATAACAGGTGTTTCTGTAGCAGCCAAAGCAAAGAACCCTGATATACAGATTATCGGCGTACAAACCGAAGCATGTCCTGCAATGCTTGCAAGTATGAATGAAAACAATTTTTATGAGGCATATCCGTCAAAGCCTTCAGTATGCGAGGCACTCATAGGTGGGGTTGGCAAAATACCGTACTCAATGGCAAAACAATGTATAGACGAGGTTTTACTTGTGAAGGAAGATACAATTAAAGAGGCTGTTGTATCTCTATTAGAAAATGATAAGGTTTTGGCTGAACCTTCAGCAGCAGTAGGTGCAGCATTGCTTATGGAAAATGGCAAAAGATTCAAAGGGAAAAAAGTTGCTGTTGTGATTTCAGGTGCTAATATAGATATAGGATTTCTGAAGACACTTTTGGGAGGTGAACAAGGTGAGTGATATGATTGAATATACCATTAAAAGGCTGTTTACAGGTATATTTGTTATATTTGCAGTGACAGCACTACTTTTTGCTATTATGCAGTTGATGCCGGGTGATGCAATTCAGCTTATTGCAAACCCGAGGGTATCACCTGAAAGAATTGAAGAGTTGAGAGAGGCTTGGGGCTTGAATAAGCCTGCATATGTCCAGTATTTTTATTGGCTTTCACATGTTCTAAAAGGAGATTTGGGGACTTCCATATCAACGGGCCAGCAGGTTTCTGTCTTGATAAAGGCAAGGTTTCCTTATACAATGCTTTTAACTGGCCTTTCATTAATTCTGCAGTATATAATAGCCGTTCCACTTGGCTTGATTACAGCTTCAAATAAAAACACGCGTGCAGACGGAATTATGGTTGTACTCACAATAATACTTTGGTCTATGCCGCCTTTTTGGTTGGGAATATTACTCATGCTGGTTTTTGGGATTTGGCTTAAAGTACTTCCTATTTCAGGGTATAGTGGCTTAAGTTCACTAATACTTCCACTTATGACTATGACATTGCCTTCTTTGGCAAGTGTTTTTAGATTGGCTCGTTCAGAAGTGCTTGAAGTGCTCAGAGAAAAATATGTACTCACAGCTTATGCTAAAGGCCTAAACCGAAAGAGGGTTTTGACATTTCATGTTTTGCGAAACGCCCTTATACCGGTAACTGTTATGTTTTTCTTATCACTTCCATGGCTTATTGGCGGGTCGGTAATTGTGGAAAGTGTTTTTGCATGGCCAGGAATGGGCGGGCTCTTGTGGAAAGCCATCTCAAATCAAGATTACCCGGTTGTGCAGGGGATAATTTTCATCATAGCAATCCTAACTGTTATATCCAATATCTTGGGAGACATACTTTCAGCTTTCTTGGATCCGCGGATTAGGCTTGAAATAAAGGGTGATAACTTATGAGCATAAAAAAACTTTATAAAGAAGCCTTACGAAATAAAATGTTTATGGTAGGATTAGTATTATTTTTATTGATAGTTATAATAGCAGTCTTTGCCGGAAGTATAGCACCACACTCTTACAAAGAAACAGATGTTACTAAAGCATTACTTGCACCCAGTTCGGAATTTCCCTTTGGGACTGATCAATACGGTCGCTGTATATTTAGCAGGGTAATTTTTGGCTCGCGAATCGCCCTTGCTGTTGGCCTTGTGGTTGTAGCTGTTGAGAGCGTGATTGGTGTGGCACTTGGTCTCATAGCCGGTTATTATGGCGGCAAGATAGACCGAATAATACTATTTATTACAGATCTCACTTGGGCAATGCCGCCACTTATAATGGCTCTTGCTATTGTAACGATGTTAGGGCCTAGCCTAAACAATGTGGTTATTGCCATAGCAGTTGTAAGTTGGGCACAATTTACACGAATCGTGCGTACAAAGACCCAGGCAATAAAGAACATGCCTTTTATTGAGGCAGCTCGTGCTTTTGGCGAAAGTGATTTTAACATCATTACAAGATATATACTGCCCAACATATTGTCTCCAATTATAGTGTTGACAACTCTTGCCTTGCCATCGGCTATATTATCTACAACTTCTTTAGGATTTTTAGGCCTTGGAGCACAACCGCCTGCTCCCGACTGGGGCAAGATTTTATCCGAAGGCATTGATTATATTGAAATTGCGCCATGGATATCTATATTCCCTGGAATTTCCATAGTACTAACTGTATTAGGATTTAACCTCATAGGCGAAGGTTTACGAGATTTACTTGATCCTCGCCTTAAGGTTTAAAGGAGGAAAAGATATGAATTTGCTTTCGGTAGATGATTTGGCAATAACGTTTGAAACACAGGAAGGCTCTGTTAAGGCAGTAGATAAAGTGAGTTTTGATGTCAAGAAAGGTGAGATATTTGCTTTGGTTGGCGAGTCAGGCTGTGGAAAGTCTACAACGGCATTGAGCCTTATGAGACTTATTCCTGAACCGGGGAAAATAACTAGTGGCAAGATATTATTCGAGGGTAAAGATTTGCTAAATGTTAGTGAAAATGAAATGTACTCTATCCGGGGTAAGCAAATCGGAATGATATTTCAAAACCCTCTTGATTCATTAAATCCGGTTTACACAGTAGGGCAACAAGTTGTAGAGGGCCTTTTGATAGATAATATGCCAAAACAAGAAGCATGGCAAAGGGCAATTGATATATTTGATGATGTAAAGATTTCCGATTCGACACAGCGTGTAAATAGTTTTCCACATGAATTAAGTGGAGGAATGCGTCAAAGAGTTATGATAGGCATGATGCTTTCCAGAAATCCGAAGCTACTCATAGCTGATGAGCCTACAACGGCTTTAGATGTAACCATTCAAGCCCAAATACTCGAATTGTTAAAAGAACTGAGAGAAAAGTATAATACCTCAATTCTCGTCATAACACACGATTTTGGTATAGTTGCAGAAATAGCAGATAGGGTTGGTGTAATGTACGCAGGCAAGATGGTAGAGGTAGGAGATGTATACAAGATATTTGAAAACCCTTCACATCCTTATACCAAACTTCTAATGAAGGCTCTACCTCGTATTACAAAAAATCAGGGCAGGTTAGAAACAATACCTGGAAATGTACCAAACCTTGCAAAACCTCCTACAGGGTGTAGGTTCCATCCAAGGTGTCCATTTGCCATAGATGTTTGTTCCAAAAGCCAGCCGGAGTTCATAGAAATTGAGGAAGGGCATCTCTGTGCTTGCCATCGGGGGGAATTCTAAAATGTCAAAGATACTTTCGATAGATAATGTAAAAAAATATTTCACCTTTTCAAAAGGCATCATAAATAAAAGGGTTTACCATGTCAAAGCAGTTGACGGGATTAGCTTTGACATCAACAGAGGCGAAACAGTTGGTCTTGTAGGAGAAAGCGGCAGCGGAAAAACTACATTGGCAAGGCTTATCTTAAGATTGACGGCTCCAACGGAAAACACTATTTATTTCAACGATAAAGATATCTTTAAGGCAGAAGGTAGTGAACTTGCAGATATTCGAAGAAAGATGAGTATAGTATTTCAAGATCCTGCCGCCTCATTAAATCCCAGGGCTACTATAAGGGATTCACTTACAAGGCCACTGGAGATTAACGGTTTTAAAAAGGACGAGATAAACTCTAGGCTCAAAGAAGTAACACAAAAGGTAAACCTGGGCAAAGAGCTTATGAACAGGTTCCCTCATCAACTCAGTGGTGGACAGCAACAAAGGGCGAGCATAGCTAGGGCGTTGATTTTAAGGCCCGAATTTATTGTGCTTGATGAGCCCACATCGGCATTAGATGTGTCCGTTCAAGCTCAAATTTTAAACCTATTACTTGATTTACAGAAGGAATACAATCTGACATATCTTTTTATTACACACAATCTGTCGGTAGTAAGGTATGTAAGTGATAGAATAGGTGTAATGTATCTTGGAAAACTAATGGAACTTGCAGAAGTTGATGAACTCTATAAAGACCCAAGACATCCTTATACTATAGGGCTTTTATCTTCAGCTCCAGCACTTTCACCTAGAGTGAGAAATAGAGAAAAAATTGTTATATCAGGTGATCCACCAA
>DUTQ01000062.1 GCA_012841995.1 Thermoanaerobacterales bacterium
ATGTATATCTTTTAGAAGATAACACTGATGTATGAGTTCTTTTGTAACTTTTTAATAAGACCTTTCGATAAATCGGTCATATTCTCAAATTCAGTTTCTCCTTTATATATCCATTTAAATAATTGTTTTGCTCTGAATGGCGCCTCATCCATCTTTGTAACAAAACTTTCTAATTCCCGTATAGTTAAACCTTTTAAATTTTTCTTTTCCATTTAGTTTCCCTCAACTCATCTTTTCTTTTTCAGCCTAGATATAAAAAAACCATTGACTTTATGTATATTTGGATAAAGAGTAATATGTCCAAAAGGTTTTTTTATGTATTTAGAAAGCGTTTCTGGCAAAAAAGGCCTTATATCATCATATGCAAATTCACTTTTTTCACTTAAAAGTTTTTCTATTATAAACTCATTTTCATCTGGCTGTATACTGCAAGTGCTATAAAGCAAAACACCCCCGGGTTTCACATAATTTGCACATGTCTGTAAAATGATGTTTTGCTCTTTCTGTAAATTTTTTATATCTTGAGGGCTTTTAGACCATTTTATATCTGGTTTTCTTCTTATTACCCCTAATCCGGAACATGGTGCATCTATTAAAACTCTATCAAAACAGTTGTACAGTTTTTCATTGGGAACTCGAGCATCCATTACCTTTGCATTCACAATATTTACTCCCATGCGCTTACATGTATCCTTTAATAGCTTTACCCTATGAGGGTGGATATCCCATGCGGTAATACAGCCGCGATTTCCCATAAGTTGTGCGATATGAGTTGTTTTTCCTCCTGGAGCAGCTGCTACATCCAGAATGCTTTCACCAGGTTTTGCATCAAGGACCTTTGATGCAAGCATAGAGCTTTCATCTTGGGGCAGGAAAAATCCATTTTTAAAGCTTTCAAGGGCTGTAAACTTATTGTGTTCCAAAATATAGAAGGCCTCTTTCATAAATAATCCAGATTTTATCTTAATTCCATCTCTTATTAGCTGTTTCTCCAAGTTTTCGACACTAATTTTCAAGGTGTTTACTCTTATACATAAATCGGCTTTTTTATTTAATGTTTTACATAATTCTCTTGTAAATTCAAATCCAAAAAGATCAATCCAATTTTCTATCATCCAAATAGGAAACGAATAATACACAGATAAATATCGTATTGGCTCTTTGTTAATATCTGGGTAAACTATTGCATCTTTTTTTCTTAAAACATTCCGCAAAATTGCATTTACAAACTTTGCAGCACCAGGATTTAATTTTTTTGCCATCTCTACCGACTCGTTTACAGCAGCATAGACAGGTATTTTATCGAGAAACATTATTTGATATATGCCTAATCGAAGTATATTCAAAACATCTTTTGACATCTTTTTGATTTTCATGTTTGAAAATTTCGATATTATATAGTCCAGCCTATTTCGGTATGAAATTACACCATAAACCAGTTCAGTTATAAAAGCTCTATCCACTGGAGAAATATTAGAAGTTAAGAACCGGTTTAACTCAAGATTGACATATGCGCCTTCTTGTGAATGTACAAGTATTTTTACAGCCAGTTCTCTAGGGTTACTCAACGCTTATAAAGCTCCTTCCGCTTTTTCCTTTTTTCCGTTTAAAAAAAAATCTATAGCATTCAACACTTTATTCAAATCAACCCTTGTGTTTTTACAAGGGCCTTCAGGTCTAATATTCAGTATTCCCAAAACTGATATGGGGCTTGTATCTAAAATTCCTTCGGTTAAATCTCTTTCACAGGCTATAGCAACAATAGCTTTAGGCTTATAATCTGCAACCATTTTTCTTGCAAGTGTACCTCCTGTAACCACAGCAATATTAACCAACTTTTGCTCACTAATCTTCAATAGGCCATCTATATCACACCTGCCACAATGGTGACAATTAGATACGTCTGCAGTTACTTTATGCTTACAATCCCATTTCTGCAGACAATGTGGAGCCAAAATCAATATTTCATCAGGGGTGATTTCGATATTTTTACTCTGAATTAATTTGTTATTAACTTCGATGTAAGAACATTTTATAGTATCTTTTGTATTTCCAGTGGCATTATCCATAG
>DUTQ01000063.1 GCA_012841995.1 Thermoanaerobacterales bacterium
AACCAGACAAGTAAACTAATGAAATTAAACCAATTATAATGATAAATGCTCTTTTAATAATAAACACCCCCTTACTTCACATAATTATACTGTTATTCAGTTTTAATGCTTGCCTCAATTTTTGCCATTGGCTTATCATCAAAGGTATCATCATAAAATAATATATCAATCTTATTGCTTTTATTCTCTAAACCAAAAAACATTTGCGCTGTACAATTAGAACCAGTCGGTATGCTTTGAGGATGTTTTTTAGGTGAATTCGGGTAAGTTGAAGCAATAGTGCCACCCTCATCAATAACTTTAAAATTAGATTCTGAAATATACAATTCATCTTCCTGGCTAATATTTTCATATGTATAATCGATTTCTATTACCTGTGCAGGCTCATTTTCATGAAATTGATTCCTTTCATCTGAAAGTAAAATAGAATTAATCAGTAAATTATATAACTCATTACCACCATCATCTTTAATTGAAATCGCTTCTCCTAATTCAAACTTTGATATTTCACGTTTTACCTCTTCTTCATCACTATCATCTTCAAAGCTTTTAGCAACGCTATAGAAACCTCCCAATATAGCATCTAGCAACACATCATCCGCATCTATTTTCCAACTATTTTTATCTTTTGATAGTTTAATTTCTACGGTAGATGTCACCTTCTTGTTTTCTTCGTCGCTAAGCAAGTCAATAAAAATCTGTTCCATTTCTTTTTGTAATTCTTCGTCATCCTGCTCATTATCTCCAAAGAAAGCTTCACTCATTGCAATTGAAAATGCTTGTCTCATATATTCTCTGAAAATCGGTTTCATATCTATATTTGTGATCTTAGCTGTTACAGTTGCCTTGTCATCTTTTATGTTTGAAGATAATATTTCAAAACTAATATTCTTAACAAAAAGCTTGAAATTGTCCTCATCATCTAACATTTCTATTTCTGCCTTATGATCTAATTCCTCCTCTGTTTCTTCCTTATTAATTAAGTCTTCTTCCCCAAAGTATTTTTGTATAGTCGCTTTGTCTAATTCCTTCACTGCGGTTAACGCTTTACTTACTGCCTGTTCAGGTGTCTCATTTGCACTGCATGAAACAAAAGCAAATGTTATAACAAATATACAAAATATGGATAATGCTTTTTTCATAGATAAAACCTCCATTGCTTTTTGATGCTAGTTCTTGCTGATATTCTCTTTTTTAGACTTGGCTTTCTTGGTCCGAATTTCATGAAACATCACCTTCCTCTAATGGGACTCGGATTTGTCCTGACATTAGTTTGGGGAGAAGGGTGTCGCGGAGGTGTGTTAATCTTCTTGTTTCTTTATCAAGATATAAATACTGCTTCTATACTTGTTGCTATCTTATTTCACCTTCATTTGAAGTGTTAGAACTAAGCGAACCATTTGCAAGTACAATTCCCGCTATTCCATTTGGTGCCAAATGGTGCCATTTAAAAACTCCCCCAATTCTCTATTGTTAAAAATTGTGATCACAGTTTTATGAAGGACAACCTCATGTTGAACCTTTTCAATACTTCTGTCAGTTACTTCTACAATATCATTGATTTCCCCTGCCATTAATTGCTGTAATTTTATTAGTAAGTTTTACTTAAAAAAATAAGCCGCATTTTTATGCCGCTTATTTTAAGTATATATTATTAATTAATCTTTAAATCTTTTCAAATCGTTTCTTTTAAACGTCCATTCAGGTGTAAAAAGTTCATCCCCAAAGTCTAATGGATACCAAGGGCTTAATTCTTGTTGTTTGGGGTTTTTTAGTATGTGTATATCTTGGGCAGGCATATAGCTTTGCGCAAGCATGAATATCTTCTGATTTGACGTCGGATTTTCTGCAATATCCACAATTATTGCGCAATGACCGGGGCTTCCACCTTGTATAAATACATCCCCTATTTCCATATCTTCTACCGGCACAGCTACCAGCTCTTTTGATAGTGAAAGTGTGCCGGCATATGCAAACACTATATCAAGGTATTTTCTGAAGGCTTGGTAATCGTTTGAATAATTAGCGGTTTTTGTCCACTTGACATTATTGCCGTCAACGGAAATTCTATAGCCTTCAATCCACTTTGCATAGTCTGCACAAAAACCGCTTGTGAAATTAAAGTGAATATCATTAAATCGTCCTTTGCTATATAGATACTCCGCCCTTAATCGGATAACAGCATCAGCACATTGCTGTAGATCTCTGGTGCCGATATCCATATCTACAACTGCCTCATATACATCACGGCTTTTCACTGTTCCATTATAATACATCACTTTTGAAACATGGGGCTTTAACGGAAGGTTTCGTAAATAATGTCCAAATGAATCCTCATTTACTTCAGTTCTCTTAAACCCATCAGGGACTTTTACCCGTTCACATAGGGTTTTGCCATTTTGGTTAATTAATACTGAAGTTTGTTGTTTTCCCTCGTGATTATTATGTTGTGTTATTTCATCCAAAGGCCTTGTTAAAAGTCCAAAATAATTGATAGTGTAAGGAATTTTATCCACCGCAACAAAAAGAATTATACATAAGACCACAACAACAATAATCTTTTTTAACATAGCTCTTCCCCTTGATTTTTTAGTTGTAATCTGGGGATATTTTGTTAGATATATTCAGCTATTATATCGCCCATTTCATCAGTTGATACAACTTTTTTTGCACTTTTTCTTATGTCATACGTTCTGTAGCCATCATTTAGCACTTTTTCTACTGCTTTTTTTATAGCAATAGCGGCTTGTTTTTCGCCAAATGAGTACTCCAGCATCATGGCTGCAGATAATATGCAGGCTATGGGGTTGCCCTTACCTGTACCTGCTATGTCAGGTGCAGAGCCATGTGATGGCTCATATAAAAAGGGCTTTTGCTCGCCGAGGCTTGCAGATGGCAGCATGCCGATTGAGCCTGTCAGTATGGCGGATTCGTCACTTAATATATCGCCAAAGGTGTTTTCTGTTAAGATAACGTCAAATTGCCCGGGATTTATAACAAGCTGCATTGAACAATTGTCTACATATAAATCTCAAAACAATATCCTGATGTAAA
>DUTQ01000064.1 GCA_012841995.1 Thermoanaerobacterales bacterium
AAACTAGATGATGTAAGTAGTTCGTTAGGGTTAAATCATGATAAAAACCTAACTACTTAATGACTATTTAAATTTTTATCCCGGCTAAAAATAGCCGGGTTTTTATTAACTGTGATATTGTGAGGCAAATTTAATTTTTTCTTTAGTTTATAACAAAAACATTATATAATACATGTGATTGAGTTTTATATGAATAAAAAGTTGATTCTAGTCTATAAAGCATCGGTGAAGTTGGAGAAAGCTATAGAAATAGAGCATAGAGAAAAATTCTTATTAGAGGATTGCCCAAAAAACGAAATGTCTGAACTAAAAAAGCGTATGGCAAGAATAACTTCAGAAGTTGAAAAAGCAAAATGATCTTCTCTATTCGTAACTGGAAATATCCGTAAATATGTTATACAATAAAACTGGAATAAAATATTTGTGGAGGTATGAAACAATGGAATTATTCCTAGACACCGCAAACATAGATGAAATTAAGGAAGCGGCGTCATTAGGGGTTATTTATGGTGTTACTACAAATCCTACTTTGATCGCAAAAGAAGGAAAGGATTTTAAGAAAACCATAATTGAAATAGCCTCAATAATTGAAGGCCCAATAAGTGCTGAAGTAGTAAGCCTTGATAGTGATGGAATGGTAAAGGAGGCCCAGGAGATATCATCATGGCATCCGAATATTGTAGTTAAAATACCTATAACATGGGAAGGCTTGAAGGCAGTTAAAAGGCTAAAGAAATTAGGGATAAAGACAAATGTAACCCTAGTATTCAGTCCAAATCAAGCTCTTCTTGCTGCAAGAGCTGGGGCGACTTATGTTAGTCCATTTATAGGGAGATTTACTGATATCACCCAAGATGGCATAACTCTAATATCTGATATTGCAAAGATATTTGACTTGCACCATATATCGACAAAGATAATTGCCGCAAGCATAAGAACACCTATGGATGCGGTAAATGCAGCTAAAGTTGGTTCTGATATTGCCACTGTCCCATATAGGGTACTTCAGCAAATGGTGATGCACCCACTGACAGATATAGGTGTGAAACGCTTTTTGGAGGATTGGAAGAAGGTTACTCAATAAGTTACTTGCCGAATTAAACACATGCTCGTTGACTATGAACAAAGTAACTTTTTTGCTTAATGTCTTCAACAACTTATTTTAGGAATTAATTTCAAGAGTAAGGAGATTTTGACTATATGTTAAATATGAATTCAAAACTTGAGCAATTAGAAGCTAGCGGCAAAAAAATAAACATTGGTCTTATAGGAGCAGGGAAAATGGGCTGTGGCATGACAAGCCAAATGACATGCATGAGAGGTATTAACCCTGCAATAATTGCTGATAGGAATTTGGATAAGGCTCAAAAAGCTTATATAATGGCAGGTATTTCAAAGGATGATATAGTAGTTGCTAGTAAGCCTTCGGAAGCAGAAAATGCATTGATTAGAAAAAAGTTTGTTATAACCGAAGATTTTGAGATCGCAACAAAGACTCCTTATATTGACGTGGTTGTTGATGCAACCGGTGGGCTTGAGGTAGGTGCTCAAATAGCTCTAAATTCAATATATAATAAAAAACATGTGGTGATGTTAAATGTAGAGACAGATGTTACCGTGGGGCCAATATTAAAAAAAATGGCCGATAGTGCAGGTGTTGTTTACACTGTTTCTGCAGGTGATGAACCTGGCGCCATTAAAGAGCTTTATGATTTTGCTGATGGAATGGGTTTTGAGGTGTTAGTAGCAGGGAAGGGAAAAAACAACCCATTAATCCGTGAAGTAAATCCAGATACTATAAGCAAAAGAGCTGAAACGCAAAAGGTAAATCCTAGAATGATGGTTTCTTTTGTAGATGGTACTAATACAATGATAGAAATGACAGCTGTTTCCAATGCAACAGGATTTATACCCAGTAAAAGAGGCATGATTGGACCAAAGGCTACTGTTAAAGAGCTTCCTGATATATTGAGTCTAAAGGAGCAAGGAGGAATTTTAGATAGATACCATGTTGTCGAATATGTCCATGGTATTTCACCAGGTGTTTTTGTAATAATTACAACTAAATCACAGGCGGTAAAAGAGGAACTTGCATATCTATCTATGGGAGCAGGACCCAATTATGTCCTATACAGGCCATTTCATTTGACTAGCATTGAAACACCTTTATCCGCGGCAAGAGCATATTTTTATAATGAACCTACTATTGCCCCTAAAGGAGCTCCCGTTTCTGAAACTGTTGCAGTAGCAAAAAAAGACCTTAAAGCTGGGGAATATTTGGATGGAATTGGAGGTTATAAAGTATACGGTATAATCGATACCTTTGAAAATGCAAAAAGAGAAAATGCTATTCCGATAGGCCTTATAAATTCCAATACGGTTTTAAAATGTGATGTTAAGAAAGATAAACCGATAACTTATGATATGGTCGAGATGGATGAATCATCACTCATTTTACAGCTCAGAAGAATACAGGATAAAATGTTAAAATAATAGGGTTTTCCCAATGGGAGGGTAAAATATTATGTCCTCTAGCATGAAAGCGGAACTTTTTTGCTTACACTGTAATAAAGACACTCCACATACCGTAACATATGTTGGAAACACATTAGAAAGCATAAAATGTATTGAATGCGGAAATGAAATCCAGATAAAAAAGGAAAAACTATTAGAGAATTATGCTATAGATTTTATAGAAAGAATATTGACAAAACCTCACCGTATGACTGAAGAATTAGAACATGATATAAAAAAATTCATACTCTCTCTTCCCATAAGAGTTGTGACAAAACCTTACCGAATAGCTAGAGAAGTTGAACAGATAGTGAAAAAGGACAGGAGTTAAGAGAAAATATTGGTATAATATTGTTTTTTTCGGGAAAGATATTTTTGAGGTGAGCTTATGGGGAAAAAAAGCTTAAGTAAAAATAAGAAGACAGTTAATAAAGAAAAGAAGTTTGACCCAAACGAAAAGTACAAGATAGAAGCTGCTAAAGAATTAGGTCTTCTAGAAAAGCTTAGATCTCATGGGTGGAAAATGCTTTCTGCTCAAGAAACCGGTAAAATCGGAGCATTAGTTAAGAAAAAAATAAAGTCCCAAAAAACAGGTAATAGTATTATTTAAATTTGTTAGACGAAATTCTTGAGCAATTTTTACCATTGAAACATTTAAACCGGCAATGTATAAGTTATACTAAAACATTGCCGGTTTTACTTTACTCCTTATATTAGTAGTACAAAAAAAGCATTTTTATTGTATAATCTATAAAGGTGATATAAATGTTTGATATATCCTCATACGCTTATGAACTACTCATTAATCACGGCTATTTTGGTCTTTATTTTATATCATTAATAGAGGGTACAGGGCTCCCGTTTCCAATACAATTAGCTTTAATGACTGTAGCGTATTTTATCAATATCGACAAAATGTCTTTCTTTTATGTTATTATCATTGTAACCTTTGGAAATCTTACAGGCAATCTTGTTGCGTATTTTATTGGCAGTCTTGGTGGAAAACCTGTTTTTGACAAATTAAACAGATATCTTCACATTAAAGAAGATGATATTAATTCGATCAGAGAATGGTTTGACAAGTATGGAAGTTTGACAAATATGATAAGCAGGTGGATAGGTGTAACAAGGACACCTGCTATCTGGGCTGCTAGTCTTTTTAGGATAAATATAATAAGCTACACGATTTATTCGCTTATTGGTGATTTAACATGGGCATTTTGTTGGATATACATATATCTAAAAGCGTACTCATATCTAGAATTTATAATTAAAATACCATTAAAATATAAGATAACAGCTATTATTTTAATAATATGTGTTATAATTTTATCATGGTATGTTGTTCTAAAAATTGTCAAAAACAAACGTATCAATTAATTTTTAAGCAGTTGATTTTAAGTAACCTATCACATACAAGAACTACTGTAAAAACCCCAATAAATTACAAGAAATAGTATAATTCTAGGCCTTATTTAAGGATTTAGTCCAGAGTTTAAGGGGTTAGCATGTTATAATAAACTTAGAAATATTTAAGAAAAGGCTCTTTCTTTATGAGAAAAAGATGTCAACCTGGATAATATTATATATTGTACCAACAAAAGCTATGATACAGATATAATTAAAAAAATATAGTTATCGAATTAAGCTTTAACATGATTTAGTGAAATCAAAGCTGTCACCTATAAACAATTTATTTATCCTCCTCACTGGTTTTGATAGAGTTGAAAATTAGTGCTATAATCTTTGAAACTCTTCTGCGGTTAAAGACACATGAGGAGGTATATACTTGCAAAACTTGAAAAAAATTTTTTTGTTGTTAATTATATTACTGTTACTTTATGTATTCCAAACTGATGTTATGTTTGCTGCAGATTTTGGATGCAGAGTATTAAAGTATGGAACGTCGGGAAACGATGTAGTTGAGTTACAGCAAAAACTAATCTCTTTAGGATTTTTATCTGGAAAGGCCGATGGAGTTTTTGGTTCAAAAACAAAAACCGCAGTTAAAAAATTTCAGAGCTCTAGAGGTTTAAAATCCGACGGAATTGTTGGGCAAAAGACTTTTATGGCTTTGAAAAGAAATTCTACATCCAGAGGAACTGTTGGGAGATATTCACAAAGGGACGTAGAGCTATTAGCAAAATTGGTTTATGCTGAAGCACGAGGGGAACCTTATTTAGGTCAAGTTGGTGTTGCCGCAGTAGTATTAAACAGGGTTAATGACCCCAATTACCCAAACACTATTCCAGAAGTTATTTTTCAAGTAGTTGATGGTCGATATCAATTCAGCCCTGTGGCAAATGGACAAATTAATCTTACTCCTGATAATACTGCACGAAATGCTGCTATAGACGCAATTCTTGGGAAAGACCCCGTATATGGTGCAAAGGTTTTTTACAACCCCGATAAAACAAATGATAGATGGGTGAGCTTAAGATCTTGTGTTGTTAAGATAGGGAAACACGTTTTTTGTAAATAGAAATAAACAAAAACACTATGGAATTTATAGCTTTCATATTTTTATGAAGGCTTTTTTTTTACATTAGTATTTGACTTTATTTGTATTATCAAAGATAATTATTATTGAAATGTAATGGGGGTTCATTTTATGAATGATTTTGAATATCTGACAATAAAGAAGCCATCCGAAAGCTTGCTTATCATAAAAAAATCTAAATTTATTTCCAATGTTTTTCCTATTAAAAATAAGGAGGAAGCTGAACAATACTTGGAAGTTTTACGCAAAAAGTATTGGGATGCTACCCATAATGTGTATGCATATACAATTGGAAAAAATGATGAAGTACAAAAATTTAGTGATGATGGTGAACCTTCGGGGACAGCTGGTAAGCCAGTGCTCGAGACAATAAAATCGAAGGGTATAAAAAACGTATTAGTTGTTATAACACGCTACTTTGGGGGAACCTTACTGGGAGCGGGAGGCTTAATAAGAGCTTATAGTGAGAGTGCAAGTCTTGGGCTAGATAAGGCGGGAATTATAAAAGTTGTAAAATGTAATATTTACAAGGTAATTATTGACTATGGCTTATTGGGTTCTGTTGAATGGGAAATACGAAAAAGAAATATAGTAATAAAAAATATAAGTTATACTGAAGACGTTTTATTGGAAGTATGTGTTCCAATTTCAACTAATATTGATTTTCCAAAGCTTATCCTTAATTTGACTGATGGGAATGCTAAAATCAATCTGATAAAATGCTGTTACATGTCGATATGAGTATTTTTTGATGAGGAAGCTATTTTTACGGGAAAATTTCTATACTATCTCAATAAAACAATATATTATAATATAGAGGGAGGAAAATTATTTGGATATTAGCGAGTTATCGTCCAAATTAGTTTTATGGCTACAAGAACGGGTAAAAGACGCTAATGCCGATGGTGCAGTTTTTGGCATGAGTGGTGGGATTGATTCTGCAGTAGTAGGTGTTTTATGTAAAAAGGCTTTTGGCCAAAATGCCCTTGCACTTATTATGCCGTGTTATAGTGATGAAAAAGACGAAAGAGATGCCAGATTAGTTATTGATCTATTTGGTTTAAATTATAAAAAAGTCGTATTAGATAAGGTATATGATGAGCTAGTTCAAGCGGCCGGTGATACAAAAAATATGATGGCAAAAGCAAATATTAAACCTCGGATTAGAATGACAACACTTTATTATTATGCAGCCATTAATAATTATCTAGTAGTTGGAGCAACAAATAAAAGTGAAGTTATGGTCGGATATTTTACGAAACATGGTGACAGCGGATCGGATCTTTGGCCAATTGCAAATCTTGTAAAGAGTCAAGTTTGGGATCTTGGGAGATTTCTTGGCATACCAAAAGAGATCATAGATAAACCTCCAACAGCCGGCTTATGGTCAGGCCAAACAGATGAAAAAGAAATGGGGATAAGTTACAAAGAGTTGGATAATTATATACTAAACGGTGATGCACCATTAGATGTAGTAGAAAGGATTAAATCATTAAATTCAAAGAGTAATCATAAGAGGCATTTACCATTGATACCAGGGTTTTAATAGTGCTTGCTGTAATGTTTTCTTTCCTGAATTCAGCTTTTCACTGACATTCATTTATGTTAGAATATATATAAAGTGTTCTTTAAAAAGGGGGAAATACATGTGTCAGGTCATTCTAAATGGGCGAACATAAAACATAAGAAAGCCAAAACAGATGCTCAAAAGGGTAAAATATATACCAAGTTTAGCAAGCAGATTATTGTTGCTGTGCGTGAAGGTGGTCCAGATCCAGATGTTAACTATAAATTAAAAGATATAATTGACAAAGCTAAGGAAGCTAATATGCCTAATGATAATATAGAGAGGGCAATAAAGCGTGGAAGTGGCGACATTGATGGTGCCAATTATGAGGAAATTATGTATGAAGGCTATGGTCCCGGTGGTGTGGCTATTTTACTTGATGCCACGACAGACAATAAAAACCGAACAGCAGGTGATTTTAGACATTTATTTGATAAATATGGCGGTAATCTAGGAGAAACCGGTTGTGTCGCATGGATGTTTGAAAAAAAAGGGTTAATAATTATTGAGAAAGATGATGAAACAGATTCTGATAGCATTATGATGATAGCAATAGATTCTGGGGCTGATGATGTTGAAGAACAGGATGATTCTATTGAAATAACAACGAGTCCAGAGAGCTTTGAGGGAGTTAAAAAAGCTTTAAAAGACAATAATATACATTTGTCATCAAGTGAGATTACCTATATACCTAAAACAACTGTAAAAGTATCAGGGAAAGAAAGGGAAAAGCTAGAAAGCTTACTCGAATTAATGGAAGATCACGATGATGTTCAAAATGTTTACTCAAACTATGAGTCTGATGATGAATAAATCTTAATTAATAATTGTATAAAAAGTCTTTTTCTGGGCATACTATTTATCCGAAGAATATAAGGAGGAATAGGTATGCCTAAAAAGCTTTTTAGGTATATAATAATTGTAGGTCTATTTGTGGTAGTTGGTTTTGCTTTTGGCTATTTGAAAACATTTTTTAGTTTTAAGGAGCCAGGACAGATAAACAAGATGGAAGAAGTTCAAGAGAATGTCAGCTTATCAAAAGAAGCAACCATAAACCCTAATACAAAAATAATTTACATAACCTACTGTACAAAATGCGGACATAAAATGATAAACGAATCAAGTGCGGATGAAAAGCTCATTGGCATGACTAAAGATGAACTCAAAAAACATTTAATCGATTGGAATATTGAGAGTTTTTCTTCTGATGAAGTAGTACTTAATCGGCAGGTTGACACCATATGTGACCAACATTATTATATTGGAATACAAGACGGTTTTGTTGCACTTTTTAATGGAATACCAGGTGAAGTGTCAAAAGCAGTGGAAACTACAGATATATTAGCTGATACATTAAGAGAAGAAGATCGGGCTTTACTAGAAAAAGGACTAGTTATAACAAGTAAAGACGAGTTTTTAAAGATTCGAGAAGGGTTGTCGAATTAAATTTTAAATTTAAGTTTGTGTTCAATACTTGTTATAAAAAAGGAAATCACCCTTATTTGTAGAATTAAGTTTAAGGGTGATTTTTTATGTTAATAATGGGTATTGATCCCGGTATTGCTATAAGTGGCTATGGATTTTTAACCATATTCCAAAACTTCAATGTCTATATCATTTTTTTTTAAAAATCCATAGCCACTTATAGCAATACCGGGATCAATACCCATTATTAACATAAAAAATCACCC
>DUTQ01000065.1 GCA_012841995.1 Thermoanaerobacterales bacterium
AAGCCTCTTTTTTAGTAGGAATTTTTTTAAAAACTATTGCATATATATTCATTATAGTGTATAATTATTTAAAACTCCTCGGAGGCGGTTCAAATGAGTACAAACGCTTATTCGGTTTATGAGCTTAATAGTTTGAAAGGTAGAGACTTATTGAGTCTATATGACCTCTCTAGACAAGATATAGATATGATATTCAAGACGGCTGAAACATTAAAAACCATGCAAAAAATGGGAGCAGAATATAAGCCACTTAAAGGTAAAACATTAGGCTTGGTCTTTGAAAAGTCTTCAACAAGGACACGAGTTTCTTTTGAAGTAGGGATATGGCAACTCGGCGGATACGGGCTTTTCTTGAGTAAAAACGACCTGCAATTGGGCAGGGGAGAACCTATAAAGGATACAGCAAGGGTCTTGTCTCGATATTTAGATGGAATAATGATAAGGGCATATAGGCACAGTGAAGTAGAAGAGTTGGCACAGTATGCAGATATCCCAATAATAAACGGGCTTACAGACTTATATCATCCGTGCCAGGTTTTGGCAGACCTTTTCACCATATATGAGAAGAAGAAAAAGTTTTCTGGGCTAAAGCTGGCTTTTGTTGGCGACGGCGATAACAATATGTCAAATTCCTTACTGCTTGGTGGCTCGAAGGTGGGAATGGATATTTCAGTGGCTTCACCAATGGGATATCAACCCACTGATATGATTTTGAAAAAGGCTCAAGAGTGTGCCAAGTTAAGTGGTTCAAAAATAACGATTACAGATGATGTATACGAAGCATGCAAAGGAGCAGATGTTCTATATACAGATGTCTGGACTAGTATGGGTCAGGAAGAAGAGCAAGAACAAAGGAAACAAATTTTTTCCGGATACCAGATTAATAGCGAAATATTAAAAATTGCAAATGAAGATGCGTTAGTAATGCATTGTCTCCCCGCTCATCGTGGAGAAGAGATTACTGACGAAGTTATGGAAGGGCCCAACTCTGTGGTATTTGATGAAGCCGAAAACAGGCTTCATGTGCAAAAATCAATCATGTCATTGCTAATGGGATAACCTAAAAAAACCGCATTTAATGCGGTTTTTTAATTATTGTATAAGAAAACCCCCGGCTGGCCGTTGGTGTTTATAGCGGGAAATTTCTAGGATTCCACTGTTTTTCCTTGGTAAGGTTCTATGTGTATGCCTATATAATTTACGCCACTGTATTTTTCTATAATCTTTTGTTCGATAGTATGATGCAAGTCATGGGATTGTTGGACTGTCATTGCGGGGTCTACCAATATGTGAAGATCCATGGAAAAGTCATTTATACTGCCCCTTGTCCTCACGCGATGGCAGTTAATCACACCGTCAATGTTAGAAACGAGGTCTATAATCTCTTCAGGGGCTATTACTGAGGCATCGCACAAGATATTAATTGAATTTATTAATATCTCTGCTCCGGCTTTGATTATTACTGATGCTATTAGAAAAGAAATTATCGGGTCAAGCAAAGGATACCCAAGCTTCACGGCTATAAGGCTAAATATGACAGAAATCGAAACATATATATCACTTTTTGTATGCATTGCATCTGAAACAAGTATGCTGCTTTTCAGCTCTTTTCCTTTTTTAGTTTCGTATATGACAACGAAAATGTTTATGCCTATGGTAATAAGCATGACTATAAAACTGTATATATCTACGGCAGGCACTTGCGGATTATAAACTTTGGCTATGCCACTTCTTACTATGTTTATGCTTATAATAAACAACATCAATGAAATACATATTGTAGTAATCGCCTCAAATTTTCGGTGGCCATATGGATGACATTCATCGGCCGGTTTTGAGGCAATTGTCAAGCCTATAAGCCCGATAATATTAGAGCTTCCGTCTGAAAACGAGTGGTACCCGTCAGCGATCATACTTGCAGATGAGATTGAATAGCCCACTATCAACTTCATAATACAAACAGCTAAATTCAATCCTAAAATGGTCCACAAAACACTTCGGACCTGTTTATTCCTGATTTCAAATCTATTAGTGTCTATAGACATTTTAAAAAATACCTCCATTTACCTCTATTGAAATCTAATATCAAAGGCTATAAAGACAAAAAACTCGTGAGTTTTTAGCCCACAAGTTTTGAGACAATGATTACATGTATTATAAAATTAATAAAAAAAGCAGGTAATAAACTGCGTATAAAATATTTAGTTGTTATAATTATATCACAATCTAAAGAATTGGGTCAAATTAATTTAATCTTACAATTATTTCTGGCAATCACAATCAACACCTTTTTCAAGTATACTTTCCCAGTCATTGAGAAAATCGTGAACCCAACAGTCATCATTGCCAGCAGCCTCTCTCATTACAAGAGCTAATATATACGATAGCTCTTTTACCGTTGCACCTGCCTCTAGCGCCCCCTTAAAGTGCTTAAGCACACACGGCTTAGATCTACCTTTTATAGCAAGGGCAAAGCAGATAAATTGATATGTCTTTTCATCAATCATCCTTTTTTCTTCATATAGTTTGTCAATCTCATCAAGTTTTTGTGTAAATTCCGGGAAAAATTCAGCAAGCATTCTCATATTATCTTACCTCCTAAAAATTTATTTATTAAATAAACATGATGACAAAAGCTTTTTAATTTCATCTACCTTCAAAACTTTTCCTGTAGATTTTACTTCCTCATCAATTACTAGCGCAGGTGTTTTCATAACACCGTATTTTACTATTTGTTTGACATCTGTTACTTTATCAATTGTAGCATCTACACCCAACTGTTGGACAGCCTCTTTAGTATTTGCCTCTAGTCTTTTGCAGTTTGGACATCCTGTGCCTAATATTTTAATAAGCATTGCTAATAACCTCCTCGATATAAATTAATGCAAATCATCACTTCCACATTTATTATTTAAACAACATAAAACCTTTTCTTTATCCTCACCTATATCCTTACAAGTAAATCTATTATTCGTGTAAACTTTTAATTTTTCAAGATCTTGTCTGCATTCAACAATATCCTTAAATTTTTGATTCAAATATTCATATAAAAGCTTGTGTTCTTTAATAAAGCTACTATTAATCTTGTAAAAAACCCATTGAGATTTTTTATTATCTGTAATTATCTTTGCGTCTTTTAACCTGTTTAGATGTCTTGATGCATTGGATTGAGTTAGGTCCAATATTGTTTCGATTTCACAAACACACAATTCTCTAATTGATAATAAATTAAGTATCCTGATTCTAGTTTTATCACTAAGTGCTCTGAAGATTTTAACCATTGAAACTTACCACCATTCTAATATATGATTATATTCAATTCTAATCATATATTATAACTGTTGTGAGTTGTTGTCAATATATAAGTTTTCATTTTTATTATTTTGAACGTTAAATTAAATATTTTTTCTGAAAGGCTAAAATAAAAAGTTAAATATATGAAAATTCTTGACAGATAAGATGTGCTGAATTATAATTACTAGGAAACTGAAGGATTTTCAAGCACTGATAGTGTTACATTAATACTTATTTACAAATACAACCCTTTATATGTTTCAAGTTTTTCCCTGAATAATAAGCTTATACAAGACATATATTAGGGACACATATTTTATAATATATATTTATTTTCAGAGGGGAGAAAATTAAATGGCTAAAAAGGAAGTTGTGCTCACGCTTCAAGGCCTCAAAAAACTTGAGGAAGAATTAGATTACCTAAAAACAGTAAAACGGCGGGAAATAGCTGAAAGGATTAAACAAGCAATAGATTTTGGTGATATCAGTGAAAACTCTGAATATGATGAAGCCAAAAATGAACAGGCATTTATAGAGGGGAAGATTGCTATTCTTGAGGAAAAGCTTAGAAATGTAAAATTAATTGATGAACATGACATTTCTACAGATGTTGTGAGCATA
>DUTQ01000066.1 GCA_012841995.1 Thermoanaerobacterales bacterium
GTTGGCATTATTGCCTGCATAAAAGTAACCATTTGCTCAATGGCATCTTTACCAATTTGCAAAGCTACAGAAAAACTTTGAATAGCTATACTTATAATTACTAAATATACAACGCTAGAAGTAATTTTGCTTATGGTACTTTCTTCAAAGGCATTTTGGAAATTTTTTAATATGGCCGATATAATGCAAATTGCTACCAATTTAGCCAATATATAATAGTTTGCAGATATTTCTCTGAAAACGTATTTAATAATCCCCCTTAATAATCCTATTAGATCATAACTATTACTACCACGTATTGAGTTTGTAAAATCTTTAATATCATATTGTGGTATATATTCGCCATATTTAGTATTTAATTCTTTTATAAAATAATCAAGTTCCTCATTATCAATAAGCTGTAATTGTTCTTCAATAATTTTATTTTGTGCTATGACTTTACATGGATTTAACGAACAAAATATAATAATCAAACATATTGTTAATGCTCTTTTGTTAACTTGAGATATTTTGTACATTTTTACCCCCTATGGAAGAATCCCGAGTATTAAATCTAAAACAGCCAACAAAATCGGCAGTGATAAAACCATAATTGTTATTTTTGCAGCAAATTCGATTTTAGTAGCGGTCGAAGAAGACCCTGCATCTTTGCAAATTTGTGACCCAAACTCTGCAATATATGAAATTCCAATTATCTTTAAGATTGTAGACATATATAGGCTGTTTATATTTGCTCTTTGCGATAAATCCTTCAAAACATTTATTACTGCAAAAATTTTATCGAGCATCATTAAAAAAATTATTACACCTACAACAATGCTAATCTGCAGGGCGATTTCAGGTTTTTCTTGTTCAATTAAAACGACTAATATCGTTGCCACAAGACCCATCCCCACAATTTGCGCAATTTCCATTAAATGAATCCTCCTAGTAAAGTTGAAACATAGTCTTCACTTTCGAGAATAGTTCAGCTACTAGCTGTATTACCATCATCAAAACTACAACTACTCCAACTAGAGTTGTCATCTGTGCTTGTTCCTTTCTACCCGCTTCGTCCAGCACTTTACTCAGAATAGACACTACAATTCCAATTCCGGCTATCTTAAATAATATATCTACATCCACTAACAAACACCTCATTTAATTAATATAATAATAGGAAAAACATTATGCCTGATAAAACGCCTAAGTATTTCCACAGTTTTTCGTTTTTTATCTTTTCTTCTAAGGCAATTGTTTCCTGCTGCTTTAAGCCTGCTATCGCTAATTCAATTTTTTTTATTTGATCATCTCTATCTGTCGATCCTAGATATTTACCAAAAGCACTCAATATCTCTATGTCTACTTGTTTTAGAGCTGTGTTCATAGAGAAATCTTTTAAGGCCATCTCCCATCCTTCAGATGGGGTAAAACCACTATGTGATGTTATATGTGTTTTAGTTTTTCTAAATAGTTCTGAAACTTCCCCTTCACAATTTTTGGCTACTCTGCTTAACGCTTCGGGCATTGGAGTCTGACCGTAGTTTATTTCTGATTCCATCATTGATAAGGCTGCCTGTAAATTTCTTAAAGTATCAGGTCTTTGTTTATAAGAAGCTGCAATTATAAAACCAATCATGCTACAAGAGAGAATGACCATAGCGCCACCAATGAGCTTTAGGAACATTTAAAATTTGCCCCCTTTCTTCTTAACTAAAATGTTTTATTAAGTTGAAATCTTCGTCGAATATTTTCTCCAAGCTTCCAACTCCACTGCTAAAACCTAAAAATACATATCGTTTAAACATTCTATTTTCTAATAACTCATGCATTATAGGTCTTCTCATTATCTCTTCAAGATTATTGCCATGAGCAGTAGCTATTATTGTAATACCAGCATTTATAGCTTCTTGTAGGGCTAGCACATCCTCATGTCTACCTACCTCATCTGTTGCGATAATGTCTGGTGACATGGAACGAAGTAACATTACAATTCCAACAGCTTTTGGACACCCATCAATTACATCTGTCCTAATTCCAACATTATTTTGCGGTTTACCTTCATAACAACAAGCTATCTCTGATCTTTCATCTACTAGCCCTATTTTATAGCCTTTGATATTTCTCTTTGCATCACCATTGCTTAATTGTCTTATTAAATCTCGCAAAAGTGTGGTTTTTCCTGCTTTAGGTGGCGACAATATTAAGGTATTATAAATAGCTTTTCTTTCATCAGTTAAATAGTCAATAAGATTATCAGCTGCCCCAATAACTTCTCTAGCTATTCTAATATTCAAACTACATATATGCTTTAGTGTTTTAATCTGGCCTTCATGTAATACTGCTTTTCCAGCAAGTCCCACCCTATGACCGCCTGGTATGGTTATGTAACCGTTTTTAATTTCTTCCTCAAGTGCATATACGGACCCCTTACTGATTAACTGAAAGGTTTTCTCTATATCGTCTTTTGTCACAAAATAAACATCAGTCAGTTGATTTGTTAGTTCACCTTTAATAGTAACCATATAATCCATGTTTCCTTTTACCAACATGAAAGGTTTCATCATTCTCAATCTGATTTCTTCAAGGTCAAGTAATTTATGTTCAGGAATTTTTTGCATGATGTTACGCAAAGATACTGAAATAAGGGGAAATATATTTAATTTTAATTCGTTTGTAACGCTTTTTTCATTTAGCATATTCCTTGTCCCCCTCTTTTTAATTAATTTATATTTCAAAGTGTAATTTATTATGACTTTAAGCAAAAAAAAAAGAGGGTTTACACCCTCTTGTAATATATTTTATTCAGTTTCTTCTTCAAATTCTATATTTATAGTCTCATTGCAGTTAGGACATTCTGTTTTTCCATCATCATCTAGCAAGTCTATATCAATATAAACCGTTTCATGACAGTGTGGACATTCAGTTTCAATAAAATCTTCGTCATCTAAATCAAAATCATCTTCGTCGAAATCATCAAAATCATCATATTCATAATCATCGTCATAACCTTCTTCATTCTCATAGAAATCTTCTTCCAATTTCCCAAGATCTTCATCAATACTTTCGAGATATTCTTCAGTTTCTTCAGCACTAATTTCTAATTCTTCCACAGCCATGGCTATTTCCCCAATTACATTTATTATTTCTATCATTAGTTTTTTTTCTTTAGTATCCTCCAGGTCAAGGCCATCAGCTAATCCTCTTAAATATGAAATTTTTGATTTTAAACTATTCATTTTTTTCCTCCTTTCTTTTATTACACCCGGCTTAAATATTCGCCGGACCTAGTGTCAATTCGAATTATTTCACCAACCTCTATAAAAAGTGGTACTTGCACTACAGCTCCTGTTTCTACCTTAGCCGGTTTTGTACCACCAGTTGCAGTATCGCCTTTAAAACCAGGTTCTGTTTCAGTGACTTTTAATTCTACAAAGTTAGGCAATTCAATACCTATGGGCAATCCCTCATAAAACGCAACCTGAACTTCCATATTCTCCTTTAAAAATTCTATGCTTTCACCTATGAGATCAGCATTTAAAGGAATTTGCTCATAACTTTGTGTATCCATAAAATAATACATGTCTCCACTAGCATATAAATACTGCATATTTTTCCTATCAATTATAGCTCTATTGAGTTTTTCGCCAGCTCTAAAAGTCTTTTCAAGAACTTGTCCAGTTTTAACATTTTTTACCTTGGTTCTTACAAATGCAGCACCTTTTCCAGGTTTAACATGTTGAAAATCCACTACAGTATAGACATCACCATCAATTTCTACTGTAACTCCAGTTCTTAAATCATTTGTAGATATCATAAAATAAACCTCCATCCTCCCAATATATTAAAGATCAAATGCAAATAAGTTGTTTTGGGCTACTTGTGATGTTTTTACAACCATCATCAGTAATAATAACCATATCTTCAATTCTAACCCCACCAAGATTTTGTATGTAGATGCCTGGCTCTATAGTAACAACCATTCCTGATAAAAGATTGCTTTCACTTTTGGGGGATAAATAAGGGTTTTCATGAATTTCAAGTCCTACGCCATGACCCAGGCTATGACCGAAATTTTGTTTAAAGCCATAGTTATTAATTATATCTCGAGCTATCTTATCTACATCTTTCCCAAAAACTTGAGATTTTATATAATTTAAAGCCGCTTCTTGAGCTTCTAAAACTATCTCATAAATCTCAATTTGTTTTTTATTTGGTGTTCCTAATATAACTGTCCTTGTCATATCAGAGCAATAATTCAAAAAGCGAGCACCAAAATCAAATGTGATTAAATCACCTTCCTGCAATTTTCTATTAGTAGCGATCCCATGAGGTAAAGAGCTCCTTGGGCCAGAAGCAATTATCGTTTTAAAGGCTGTTCCCTGAGCACCGAGATTTCTCATGTAATACTCCATTTCTAATTCAAGCTCTTTCTCTGAAACCCCCGTTTTTATATATTCTATTATATGCGTAAAAGTTTGGTCTGTGATTTCCTGAGCCTTTATTATCTTTTCAACTTCGTCGGGTTCTTTAATTGATCGCAATTCCTCCAAAATATAATCTGCTTCAAAAACTTGAATGTTATTAAGGCTGCTTAGCATCTTATTATAATCTTTTACAGTTAAGTGTTGAGCTTCAAATCCCAAGCTTTTTACACTAGATAATGTAATTAGTTCACCACAGCGCCGAAAAAGTGAGTTGGTGTTAAATACAACAATTTCAAAACATGGTGCTTCGTTTTCTGCTTGTTCTTTGTATCTAAAGTCTACAACAAGATATGCTTTATTTGTTGTAAGAACAACAGCACCTTCACTGCCTGTAAAGCCACTTACATAATACATATTTTCAGGTTTTGTTATTAGTAAGCCATCAAGTTGTGCTTTCTCAAGCCTGTTTCTTACTTTGTCAAGCCTGCATTTATGCAACTTTCTTCCTCCCTAATTTAATTAACCAACCACACCTTGGCTTGCCCCCGAAAATGATATAGTATAGCAAATATCGATTTATAAAAACCCAAAAAACTCAAATATAATGTTACCACATTTCATTTTTTTTGAATAGGGTAAACTTCTTTTTTATAAATATTCATTATATATTGTGCAATTTGTTTAGGAGTTTTTTGACCAGTATAAATACTATAATCACAATAGCGTTCGTATAAGATACGCCTTTTTTTATAAAGCATATGTATCTCATATGAATTTGCTTTGGTTAATAATGGTCGATTATTATTATTCTGATCAATTCTCTTTAATAATTCTTTGACAGGGGCTTTTAACCAAAATATAGTTCCATTGACTTTAAGTTTATTCATAATATCTGGATTTAAAACCATGCCACCACCTGTTGATATAACCTTGAACTTATCATTTCGCAATTTTTCTGCTATTTGTAATTCCTGGTTTCTAAAAAAAGCCTCTCCATACCTATTAAAAATCTGATCAATGCTCATATTAAAGCGTTCTTCTATAAGAATGTCTGTATCTATAAAATCGAAATTTAACATATTAGCAAGAATCCTTGCTACCGAAGTTTTACCGCTGCACATGAAACCAATTAGAACAATATTAGTTTTTTCCATCTTCACATCAATCCATTAAAATATTTTATATTTATACCCAATGACATAGACCATAAATCTAAATGGTCTATGTCATTTATATCTTCTTGTTCTAAACATAAATCTTTTAATTCAAGCCTATAAATATCAATCCATTTTGAATAATTTTCCAACTGCAAAAGAAGTTGCATAAGTGAGTTATAACTGCCCCTAAACGTCAATTCAACAGGCAAAACTTTTAATTCCTCTGCTGTTTCATCAGATTTAATTTCATCACTCATTTCGTGTTTGATTTGTAGTAAAGTATCTCCATATTTTTCACTTAGCATTTCAATATCGACCATAAA
>DUTQ01000067.1 GCA_012841995.1 Thermoanaerobacterales bacterium
AAGGATGTATTAAAAGCCATGAATATAAATTATGTGGAACTTGACAATTATGAAGCTGATGACCTTTTAGGGGCATTGTCAAAAATAGCCGAAGACGCTGGCGTATTCACTAAAATTGTTACAGGTGACAAGGATGCATTACAGCTTGTTTCAAAAAATACACATGTAATGCTTACAAAAAGAGGCATAACTGAAATGGATTTATACAATCCGGAAAAAGTAGTAGAAAAGTATGGGGTACCGCCTAAAGCGATTACTGATTTGAAAGGATTGATGGGGGATAAGTCAGATAATATACCTGGAGTGCCGGGAGTAGGTAAAAAGACTGCTTCAAAGCTCCTTGTTGAATATCAAACCATAGAAAATATCCTTGAAAATGTGGAAGACCTCAAGGGAAAAGTAAAAGAGAATATCAAAGCTAATAAAGAACAATTAAAGATGAGTAAATATCTAGCCACGATAGTAAGAGATATTGATGTAGGTATAGATATTAAAGAACTGACTCTAAAAAGACCAAATTACAAAGAGCTTTTAAAGCTATTTAACGAGCTTGAATTTTATAGTTTGATGGAAAAGGTAGATGTGCCAAAAGATGAGGCAGATATTGAAGTAGAGACTACTTGCGAAATACACAAAATAGATGATTTAAAAGCAGCTATAAAAAAGCTTAAGTCATCAGATACAGTAGGGATTCTAATTGATGCTGAAAAGACTGGGCCTTTAGATTATACAATTCGAGGGTTCGGCCTTTCTGCAAATGGAAATAACTTTTTTGTGCCATATGAGTTGATAAATATGGACAGAGAAGCAAGACAGATTTTTACTGAATTTGTTGAAGATGAAACTGTGTCAAAGATTACACATGACGGAAAATTTGTGAGAAATTTATTTAGAAAAATGGGCATTGATTTTTGTTTTGGATTTGATACTATGCTTGCTGCTTATCTTTTAGACCCGTCAAAGTCGCAGTATGAGTTAGAAAATCTTGCTTTTGAATATTTGGGCTTAAATATCAAGGACACTGATGTAGGGGAAAAGGCATCTTGTCTTGTTTCACTTAAAACAGCTTTACAGCAAAGGATAGAGGTATGTGAAATGAATGAGCTTTATGAACAGGTAGAGATGCCTTTAAGCACAGTTTTGTCAGATATGGAGCTTTCGGGTTTTAAAATAAGCATTGAAAAGCTGGAAAAGCTTTCAGATGAATTTGGTAGTAAGCTTAGCGTGTTAACCAAAGAAATTTATGATTTGGCAGGCATAGAATTTAATATTAATTCACCTAAACAATTAGGAGGGATCCTTTTTGAAAGGCTTGGGCTACCTGTTATAAAAAGGACAAAGACTGGTTATTCTACGAATGCGGAAGTACTGGAAAAATTAAAGGGCAGCCATCCGATCATAGAAAAAGTTTTAGATTATCGATTTTTAATGAAGATGAAAAGCACATATGCTGATGGTCTTCTTGAATTAGTTGATAGGGAGACTGAAAAAATATATACTAGTCTCAACCAAACGGTTACATCAACAGGCAGAATAAGCAGCACAGAACCAAATTTGCAAAATATCCCTGTTAGAACTGAAGTAGGTAGAAGTATAAGGGGTGTCTTTACCGCTGATGGCCCTAAACATATTCTACTTTCTGGTGACTACTCACAGATAGAACTGAGGGTGTTGGCACATATATCAAATGATAGCGGTCTCATAGAAGCCTTTAATAAAGGGGAAGATATTCATACAAGGACTGCTAGCGAGGTATTTGGAGTGCCACCAGAAGAAGTTACTTATGATTTAAGGGATAAAGCAAAGGCGGTAAACTTTGGCATTGTATATGGCATAAGCGATTTTGGGCTTGCTCAGGGGTTAGGAATATCAAATAAGGAGGCTCAAGGCTATATTGATGCGTATTTTAAAAAGTACCCTGGTGTGCGGGATTATGTAAGGGAAACCATAAAAAGTGCAAAACAAAACGGATTTGTAACAACAATGTTGAATAGAAGAAGATATATACCGGATATTAACAGCCGAAATTATCATTCAAGGACTTTTGCAGAGCGGGTAGCCATGAATACTCCAATTCAGGGTAGTGCTGCCGATATTATAAAAGTTGCTATGGTTAAAGTCTATCGTCATTTAAAGGAAAGAAAGCTTAAAACAAAAATGCTTTTGCAAATACATGACGAGCTTATCTTTGATGTGCCAGAAGAAGAGGTAGATGAAGCTGTAGAATTGATAAAAAACGATATGGAAAATGCCATTTCCCTTAAAGTACCACTTGTGGTAGACTTTAAAAAAGGCTATACATGGGAGGAACTTTAAAACCGGGAGGGATATTTTTGAAGGTAATAGGATTGACCGGTGGAATTGCTAGTGGCAAAAGCACTGTTTCAATGTATCTTAAATCAAAAGGAGCTGTTATAATAGATGCTGACAAGATAGCAAGGCAAATAATGCAAAAGGGCAAACCGGCTTGGAATGAAATCATTTTGCATTTTGGCAAAGATATTCTAACAGATAAAAATGAAATCGACCGAAAGAGGCTAGGCAAACAAGTCTTTTCAGATAAGCGTAAACTATCATTACTAAATAGCATAACACATCCCAAAATAATAAATGAGATTGAGAAACAACTTAAAAACTTTGAAAAAAATAATAAGAGTGTAGTGGTAATCGACGCACCTTTACTATTGGAAACAGGGCTTGATGTATTAGTAGATGAAGTATGGCTTGTAGTAGTAGATGAGCAAACTCAGCTTAAAAGGCTTATATCACGAGAGGAAGACTTGGGTGTAGATGAGGCTTATGCTAGAATAAAGTCACAGATGAGTTTGCAAGATAAGAAAAAACTTGCAGACAGGCTCATAGATAATAGTGGTACCATTGGGGAAACAAAAGAGCAGTTAGATAAGATATGGGAGGAAGTAGTTAAATTACAATGAGGAAGGTAGCTACCGTTATTATATTGGGGCTAGCGATATTTGCCCTTTTAAACAATGTCAACTGGTTTATGAGATATATCTATCCTATTAAATACGAGGACTTAATTATAAAATACTCACAGGAGTATGATATAGATCCATATTTACTGGCTTCTGTGATTAAAGTAGAAAGTGGTTTTTCACCTGAAGTTATTTCTAAAAAAGGTGCTACAGGTCTGATGCAGTTAATGCCGGAGACAGCTAAATGGGCTGCACAAAAGATGGGAATTGAAGATTTTACAATTGATCAGTTGAAAAAACCGGAAGTGAATATAAAGATAGGAACTTGGTATCTAGCTAAACTTTTTGAAGAATTTAACGGTGATACCACACTTGCTTTAGCGGCATATAACGGGGGAAGAGGAAATGTGAAGGAATGGCTACAAAATGGAGATTTAAAAGAAAACCAGGAACAAAACATACCTTTTTCTGAAACAAAAAACTTCGTGATAAAAGTAAAAAAAGCCTATAAATGGTATAAGAGGTTGTATACATTTTAAAGGAGGATAACCATGGAAACGGGCATTCTAATCATTCTCATTGTCCTCATCCTCGGTATCTTAAGTCATAATAATAGTTTATCGTATTCTGCTGCTATTGTGCTTATATTGCGAATCTTAAATTTAAAAAATTTATTAGATTTAATGGACAAAAATGCGATAAAATGGGGTATAATTGTTCTAACTGTTGGAGTATTAACTCCATTTGTTACAGGCAAGGTGGGCTTTAGAGAAATTAAAGATGTTTCAAAGAGCCCAACCGCTATTATTGCCGTTCTTGCAGGGCTTCTTACAGCAATTATCGCAGGTCGCGGGTTAAACTTAATTGCCGGCGAACCTTCGATTGTGATAGGTATTGTAATCGGGTCGGTTATTGGGGTTGCCTTTTTTAATGGTGTTGCTATTGGACCAATGACTGCAGCTGGCTTATTGGCAGTTATATTAGGCATTATTAAACGTTAAAGGAGAGTTGTAGTTATGTCAGAAATCAAGACATTAGAAGATGTTAAAAATCTCAAGATACATACAAAAAGGCTGTTTTTTTCGGCTAATCAGGATGAAATAAAATCAGGAGCTACTACAGATATTTATTTCATTAAAACATTAGAGATTTTAAA
>DUTQ01000004.1 GCA_012841995.1 Thermoanaerobacterales bacterium
GACGAGATAGTTGCCATTACATATACTAGGAAAGCTGCTTTGGAAATCATGGAAAGGCTTAGAAGTGAGATAAAAGAGCGAGGCAATTCCAAGGAATTTATCAATGCAAAAGAGATGTTGGGGATTGCTTATATAGGTACAATACACGGGTTTTGCCTCAGGCTAATTCAAGAAAACCCCGTTGAAGCCGGTTTAGACCCAAGTGTCCAGATATTAGAACAGCCTAGAGCTATGGCCATTTTAAAGGAAAGTGTAAGCAAGGCTATTATAAAAGGCCTTGAAGATGAAAAGGTTTTTGATATGGTAGCTGAATTTGGTTATGATAAACTAAGATCAGAGCTTTTCGAGCTTTTGATAAAGCTGAGAAACCAAGGTCTGAATGGCGTGCCCCGGGAATGCATACAAGGTCAGCAGGAAAAAACCATTGCAGACTTGATAAAAAGGGCATTAAATATCTATACAGATAAAAAATCAGAGATGAATGTAATAGATTATGAAGACCAGCTACAGATGACCCAAAAAATGCTAAAGGGCCATCCTGAAGTGCTTGAGTATTATCGGGAAAAATTCAAGTTCATCATGGTAGATGAATATCAGGATCTAAACTTTGTGCAAGACAGTATCTTGAGGATGCTGGGGCAGGGTACCAACCTCTTTGTTGTAGGCGATAAAAAGCAATCTATATTTGGCTTTAGAGGGGCTAGAGTAGAGCTATTTGGGAAACTGTTTTCAGATCTAAAGAGAAAAGGGCAGGACATAGTCTTAAGGGATAATTTTAGAAGCAGTAAGGGGATAATCCAATTTGTTAACAAATGTTTTGATAATTTAATGGAGGACTATGAATCTATTGTTCATCACAGGCCAGTTTCAGAAATACCTGCTGTACATTTTCTTTTGCCAAAAAGTGATGGCAATATGGATGATAGAAAAAAACTTGAAGGTTGTATGATAGCAGGTAAAATACTTGAGATGATATATTGTGATGATGTAAAAGTTTTTGATAAAGATAAAGGAGAATACAGAAGGCCAGTATTTGGAGATTTTACTATTCTTTTGAGGAAAAGGACTCATAGAGATTATTTTATCAAGGCACTGGAAGATGCAGGCATACCTTATTACGTAGCAGAAAGCGGCAGCATAATAGAAGAGAGCCGATGTGTCAGAGATTTGATAAATGCCCTAGAGACCATAGAGTGCAAAGATAAGATTGCACTTTACGGCACATTAACAAGGCTGATGGGTGCAGACGATGAAAAACTTGCAGAATTTGTAATGGAATACAAAAATCTGGAATATGGGCTAGAAGGCAAGGCTTTAAAACAAGATTTTAAAAGTCTTAATAAAGCATTTGATGTAATAATAAGGTGGATGGGGTATAAAGAAAGACTTACATTATATGAATTGATAAAACGCATTATAGATGATACAGGGCTTTTGGATATGGCTGCTAGCATAGGTGAGCAGGAAATATCAGCTCTATTTAAATTTCTGGATTATGCTAGGGACTGTGATGAAATGGGCTGCAATTTAGAAGAATTTATGGATGAGCTCAACTATATAGGTGAAGAAGTCAATGAGCCGTTTATAACAGAAGAAGCTAATGATGCGGTAAAGTTTATGACAATTCATTCATCTAAAGGGTTGGAGTTTCCCATTGTTATTCTAGCTGATGCGGCAAGCAATTTTGAAAGGGCAAATTCAACAATTTTATTTGAACCAGAAGCAGGTATAGCTGTAAAAAATCAAGATAAATATAAGAAAGTAAAAGAATTTATAGAGCAAAAGGAGAGACAAGAAGCAAAAAGGCTTCTTTATGTTGCGCTTACTAGAGCACGAGATTATCTTGTAATTTCAGGTGAACTAAAATCTGGAAATCAGGACAATTTTATCAAATGGCTGTATCGTGATGAATATATAGATGAGCACATTATAATCAAAAACAAACCTGAAGAGTTTGATGCTTTTGATGGATTTAACAAACAACCGAGTAAACAAAAACCGGTTGTGCCCAGGAGATTTAAAGAAACCAATATTAAAGTCAGCAATGTTTTGTCAGTGACATCACTAGCCGAGTACACTAGGTGTCCAAGGAGGTTTTACTTAAAAAATATATTGGGGCTTTACGAAAATGTGTTTTTTGATGAAATAGACCAAGGTTCAGATAGGCTTCCCGCTTATGAAAGAGGTGAAATCGTTCATAAAATCCTGGAAAGGCATCCGAAATTTCAAACAGATGAAATCGACGAAATCGTAAAAATGGAAAGTGTAAAACAGCTGTGCAAACAAGATGAGTTGTTTATATCACGTATACCGCAATTTATATA
>DUTQ01000068.1 GCA_012841995.1 Thermoanaerobacterales bacterium
AATAAAATTATATATGCTAAACAAAAATGTTACAACACAAATGAGATTTAAAAAAATCTGGGGTAAATGCCCCAGATTGAAGAATAATTATTCTTTTACCTTATCCGGATTGGTGATTATCCCAACTGCTCTTAACTTTGCATCTACCTTAACACTTACTTCAACATATGGAAGTAAATCTCGCCAATCTTCCCTTATTTTTTTCCATTCTTTTGGATATTTACGGTGTACTGCTTCGCCAAATCCGAAAATATCAGCTTTCAATTCTTTTGCCTTACTCAAGGTGGCTTCCACTTCTTCTTTTATTGCAGCTGATTGTCGCTGTTCAAGCATGGTGAACTTATCGAGGCGGGTAAAATCCGCATCTGATGGTTGTTCAGCAATATTACCCTCTTCATGAATTTCTACCAAAATTTTAATCTTTTCATTTTCTATAGAAGGAATTATCTTACTACTTGCCCTGATTATTTCGAGGCTAACAAGATCCTTCTCATTATAGGGTGACTTTACGACAATTACGCCACTTTTAACTTTACCCAAAACCCAATTGAGACCACGAGTTTCTTTCTCATCTAACCAACCGACTAATTTATCATTTTTAAACATGGCTGCCCCGTTGATTTTTAACCTGTTCTGATTTTGTGAATTTTGCGTTTCAGTATCTTGGCTGTTAATAAGCATAATGCATGGGGCTACAGCGTCGGTAGATTTGCTTGTCATTTTTTTTAAAAAGTCATGAAGAGTTACCTGTACTGACTGAGAAGTAGCGCTACTCGCTTTAACAAGATTTTCAATAGCTATTGCTGGGATTATTTCCTGAGGGTGCTGTGTTTCTATTATATTTTTTGCATCACCTTTTGAAATAATAAACCAGTTTAAGCGTCTAAATTCCGGATCTCGCTCAAGCACATCCATTACTTTAGATAAACCAAAACGAGCTAATTCTTCACCTATTACGATAATCCTGTTATGAGCCAGGAAAAGTTTCCTATCCGATTGAGTTGTAGCATTTCTAATTGCTTCAAAAAGGGTATTACCATAAGATGTCATGGTCCATACACTTTTTGTTGAACTATTACCTCCCCCACCACCCCCTCCTGCAGAGGGGGGTTTAGCCTCAGCAGGTATTAATATTTGGTAAGTAAGATTGAATTTTTTACTGTCTTTAGCCTTATCAATGCCTAATGCTGTCACTATTCCAAGCGTGTCAAGCTCACGTTTATTCCAGCAACCTGATAAGCATAAGGGGAAAATAGTCAAGGCTATTAAAAAACATAAAAAGGTTTTTCTCATGTTTTTTTAGGCTCCTTTTTCTTTATAGCCATAAATAATAGAAAGAGCACAGGTATTGCTACAGAAAATAATAACTGATACCAAGTATATATCTTATAAGACAGAAATTTTTCGAGTTCTACAATACTATCTGCCATAAGTATGGATAGGCTTACTATTATAGCACCTATTGGCAGAACTAATGGTTGATAATCTTTCAAATCTAAAATCCAAGCTGTAACAATCACAGTAAGGTAATAATATATAGCAACTCTTACGAAAATACCAAGAACCCATATGCCTATGTAGATAGCATCGATTCTTTCAAAAAAATTTCCTACGCAGATTAGCCTTACGGCAGAATAAAACGCAAATGTCCTGTTTTTTGCCTGTTCTATCCCAAATGTTGTCAAAACAATAAGTGATATTATAGCAGAGGATAATGATAAAATCATGGAAGCATAAATTATACTTTTTTTAATATTTTTGGAGTTTTTAATAAATGGCATCAAAAAACCTATAAACAAGAATTCCTTTGTTCGCGAGGCCAAAATAAATGCGCCAGAGACTATGGGTAATATTCCATCTTCACAAATGGGAAAGACTTGTTTAAAATCCATATCCTTTGCAAGGAGCACAACCACCAAAAAAACAGAAAACATAATAATCGGAAATATAATCTCAGCAATACGTCCGATAACCTCAATACCATATCGCACTGTTGGTATTGCGAACAGGATAGATATTGACATAAAGACTATAATCGGTGTTTCAGGGTATGGTGATGTTGTTAAGAATTCACCGAATTCTCTTAAAGTAAGTGCTGATGAATGAAGAAAAAACCAAGCATACAAAAAACCGATAAAACTACCGAACTTCCCAAGATAGGATTTTAATACATGTATTAAGGACATGTTTGGAAACCGCTTTGCAATTATAAATATAGGTAATGCCACCATTAATTGTAGTGGAAACGATAAAATAGTTGATATCCATAGATCTTGATTTTTAGGAGGAGCGCTAAAAAAAGGCAAAAAGGACAGTGTCAGTATAAATCTAGCTAGTACAATTAAAAGCGTTATTTGTTTCCAAGATATTTTTCCATTGTCAAGCATTAAAACACCCTCTATTTATTTAAAACCTCATTGTTTTCTTCTTCTGTAGGTTTTTCAAACTTTTTAGATTCTTGTCTTACGCCATTGGGAGAGACTATAGCTTTTGGCCGTGTTTTCATTGCCCACCATGGAACTCTTATAAAGGTATCTTTAAGATCAGAGATATAGATAGGGGCTAATGGCGAGAGATAAGGGACCCCAAAGGAATGAAGGGATGCCAAATGGCTTATGAAACTTGCTACACCTATCATAATACCAAAAAGCCCTAAAAAACCTGCCAGAAAAACATAATAAAATCTCATGATAGTCCCTACTTCAGTTAAGCTGGGAATTACAAAGGAAGAGATGGCAGTTATAGCAATTACTATAACCATTGGAGCCCCAATTAATCCTGCTGAAACAGCAGACTCTCCTATAACTAAGGCTCCAACGATACTCACTGCCTGGCCTACAGGACGAGGTAATCTTATTCCCGCCTCTTGTAGTATTTCGTAAACAATTCCCATTCCAATCACATCCATCACAGCAGGAAATGGGGTCCCCTCCCGGGCGGCAGCCATTGTAACAAGTAGATTTGATGGGATCATTTCTTGATGAAAGGTTACAAATACTCAGCATGTTTTCTCCAGCC
>DUTQ01000069.1 GCA_012841995.1 Thermoanaerobacterales bacterium
TCAGATATGAGAGTATTTGTGATTTTACAGCATTAAAAACCATTTCTTTATCGTTTAGTTCTTCCTCTGATAGTTTTGCTTTGGAATTTAATATTAATTTTTTGATAATACTAGGATCCACTTCCATGTAATCCATTTTGCTATAGACTTCCCTAAATGCCACTGGAAGATCCGGCTGCAAATAGTTCTTTTGAGGATTATTAACATATAGATCTTTTACTAATTTTTTTACTTCATCTAAATTCGTTTTAATATCTTCTAGATCTTCTTCATTTTTTTGCTTGGGAAAATAAGGTGCTGATAGCGGTACTTTGTTTAAGTTAGCTGTTGTTTTTGGTTTTTCCCGTGTTATGTTAACATCGCTTGCAGCGATTACTTCTACTAACGGCTTTGAAAAAAAGCCCAAAAAACCACCTTTTTTAACTTGTCTAGTTTGTAATATTATTGCATCCTTGCCCAAATCGATTTTAATTTTTTGTAGCGCATCTTGAATGTTATCAGCCAAATATGTCTTTATTTTCATCTAAAGCATCACCGTCCCAACTGATTTAACTTCAACTCCAGGTTCTAATTCATCATAAGATAAAACTGGTATAAAGGGTATATAGTCTTCGATTATCTTTTTAAAATACATTCTTATCATTGGACTAGTGAGAATTATTGGTGAAATACCTTTCATGCCAAGGTTGTTTATCAAATCTGATAAAGACTTTCTTATTTTCTGCATAGTTGATGGCTCCATTAAAATATGAGTTCCTTGTTCATTTTGCTTGATAGAGTTTAAGATTTCCTCTTCCACTTTACTCTCAAGGGTTATAACATTTGCTTTTTTACCATAAATAAAGCGGTCTGTTATTACCCTCTTTAGCCTTTGTCTTACATATTCAGTCAGTAAATCTGTATCCTTCGTCAGAGTCGCATAATCTCCTAATGCCTCTAAAATTGTAACCATATCCCTTATCGGGACGTTTTCTTTTAAAAGATTACACAATACTTTCTGAACTTCTCCTAATGAAAGCAAATTTGGCACTAATTCTTCGACAACAGATGGATATTCTTCTTTAATATTATCTAAAATGTTTTTAACTTCTTGTCTCCCTAAAAGTTCATGGGAATATGCTTTGATTACTTCAGTAAGATGGGTTGCAAGTACAGACGATGCATCAACTATTGTATAACCCAACAGCTCGGCTTTTTCCTTTTTATCAGCCGTTATCCACTTAGCCGGCAAACCGAATGCAGGTTCTACAGTATCAATGCCTTCAATCTCTAAAGGTCCACCTGTTGGATTCATGACCATGTAGTGATCTATCTTAAGTTCACCGCGAGCTGCCTCTACCCCTTTTATCTTTATGACGTATTCATCAGGCTTTAATTGTATATTATCCCTCATACGCACCATAGGTACAACCATTCCTAAATCTAATGCACATTGGCGTCTTATCATTACAACTCTGTCCAACAAATCCCCTCCTTGATTAACGTCTGCAAGGGGTATTATGTTATATCCAAACTCAACTTCTATCGGATCTACTTGTAGCAAGGAAAATAGATTTTCAGGCTTCTTCATTTCCTCTATCTCCCTTTGTTTCTGTATCTGATCTTTTTGTAGATTCTCTTCTTGTGCAGCTTTTTGGAGCGTAAAGCCCAGATAACCAAAAACACCTGCCAGTATCAAAAATGGCAGAAATGGCAACCCGGGGATTATTGCAAATAATACTAATATACCCGATGTTACCAACAACATCTTAGGGTATGATGTCATCTGTTTTATTAGATCTTCTCCTAGATTTCCAGAGCTTGCCGCTTTAGTTACAACAATACCTGTAGCAGTAGAAACCAAAAGAGCCGGAATTTGGCTTACAAGACCATCGCCAACTGTAAGAAGTGTATATCTGTTTATTACCGCAATAATATCGCTTTCCTGTTGAATTACCATCCCAGTTATGAGGCCACCTACTATATTTATAATGGTTATAATTATCCCAGCAATAGCATCGCCTTTTATAAATTTACTTGCACCATCCATCGCTCCATAAAAATCCGCTTCTCTTTGTATATCTGTTCTTCTCTTTCGCGCTTCGCTTTCACTTATTATACCTGAATTTAAATCTGCATCTATACTCATTTGCTTTCCAGGCATAGCATCAAGTGTAAATCTTGCAGCTACTTCAGCAACTCTCTCTGCTCCCTTAGTAATAACTACAAATTGCACTATAACGATTATCAAAAAAATTATAAAACCAACAAGCACATTTCCTTTGATGACAAAATTTCCGAAGGCTTCAATTACTTTTCCAGCATATCCATCTGACAATATTAATCTTGTTGATGAAATATTTAAAGTAAGTCGAAACAAAGTTGATAATAATAACAAAGAGGGTAGGATAGAAAAATCCAGAGGTTTTTTCATATTCATCGATATTAGCAAGATTATTAGTGAAAGAGTAATGTTAAATGTTAAAAGAAAATCCAGCAAAATTGATGGAAGCGGTATCATCATCATAATTGCTACTAAAACAACTAAAATAGCTAAAGCAATGTCTCCATATTTCAATTTTAAAACCTCCTCCCCTTCAGACTGTAGACAAATGCAAGGATTTGAGCGACAGCATTATAAAGATTTTCTGGAATTGCATCTCCTATATCAACAGATGCATAAAGGGTTCTTGCTAAAACTTTATTTTCAACTATGGGTATATCTGCTTCATTTGCCAACTCTTTTATTCGCATTGCCAGCAAATCTTTTCCCTTTGCTATTAAAATAGGTGCAGGATGTATATCGGATTTGTACATTAACGCTACAGCGAAGTGAGTCGGATTTGTTATTACAACATCTGCCTTTGAAACATCTTGCATCATCCTACTGCGAGCTAATTGTCTTTGCACTTGTCGAACTTTCGATTTTATCTGTGGATCCCCTTCAACCTCCTTGTATTCTTCCTTTACATCTTGTTTTGACATCATAAGGCCTGTTTCATATTCCCGCCATTGAAAGAAATAATCAACTATAGCCAATGCGAATAAAGCAAAAGATGCTTTAATACCCACCTCAATAGCTATATTTATCACAAGATAAAAACTTGTTTTTATATCCATATCCAACATCAAAGGAAAAACATCAATCTTTGATTTAATTGTACTAAATACTAGATACCCAATTATGATAATTTTTAATAAAGATTTTACTAACTCTAAAATACTTCTTTTTGAGAATATGCGCTTAAAGCCTTCTATTGGATTGATTCTTTCTATTTTAGGTGAAATAGGTTCAAAACTAAATACAAATCCAACTTGCAGGTAATTTACCAATAAGCAAGTTAAAACAACTCCAATTACAAATGGACCAATCATCTTTACCATAAAGACTATAGCTTTATAGAAATAAGCATATACCTCATTAAGAGTAAAGGTTTCTGTTATCAATGTATCGTTTCCCAAAAATTCTACAAAAAAAGAAGATGTGTTTTCAATTAAAAATGGATAAAAAATTTTAAACAATATTAATCCGGTAATCAAAATAATAGCTGAATTTAGTTCTTTGCTGGAAAATACTTGGCCTCGTTCCCTAGCCTTTTGTCTTCTTCGCGGGGTTGCTTTTTCCGTTTTTTCTTGAGCAAACATTTGTAAATTCATGCCAGCTTATCTCATTCCCTTTAATATAACATAGATATTCTCATATGTTCTACTAAAAATCACATCTAATGCTATAAGATACATAGGCAAGGCTAGTATCATTGCAATAATGCCAACTGAAATCTTCAAAGGCAAGCCGACGATAAAGACATTCATTTGTGGAACAGTTCGCGCTATTATTCCTAGTGCCAGGTCTGTGATAAAAATTATGGATACAATTGGCAAGCTTACCTTTACTCCAATAAAAAACATATCTCTAAAACTCATAACAATTCCATCAAAAAAAGCTTGTTGAAAGATTCCCTCTCCCAATGGCACAATCTCATAACTTCTAACTAAAGCAGATAACAACACATGATGTCCATCAACAGTTAAAAATATTAAGAGCATTAATATATAATAAAAATTTCCCATCAAAGGCACTTGTGCATTGCTCTGGGGGTCAATTACATTTACAATACCAAAACCCATTTCTAGATCAATCAATTCCCCCGCTGTATATAGACATGAAAACATTAAAACCGTTATATAGCCCATTGCAATACCTATCGTAATTTCTTTTATAACCATGAGTAAGATGTAAAAAACATTATCATAATATACCACATCAGTTACAATGGGATATAATAATATAGATACTAATGCAGCCAAGCCTATTTTACCTATTGCTGGCAGTTCTCGTCTACCAAAGACCGGTGTTAAAATAAAAAATGTTGAACATCTAAAGAGTATTAATAAAAATTTTAATAAATTTGCTTGTAGATCTATTTCCATTGGCTTATCACATCATTTTTAATGTATAAAATTTGAAAGTCCAGAAAACAGATTATAAGTAAACTGAACTATTGTATTCAACATCCATGGGCCAAAAATAATTAATGCAACAAATACGGTTATCATTTTGGGGACAAATGTGAGCGTTTGCTCTTGTATCTGAGTCGTTGCCTGTAAAATACTTACTATAATCCCCACTATCATGCCTAGCCCCAATACTGGAGCTGACACTAACAATGCTACCGTTAAAGCCTCCCTGCCCAAGTGGATGACAGTTTCTTGAGTCATTTTTAATCACACCTTGGTATTTAATGAAAGCTTGTAAGCAAAGAGTTAACTACAATGTTCCACCCATCAACCATAACAAATAAAAGTATTTTAAATGGCAACGATATCATGATTGGTGGAAGCATTAACATTCCCATAGACATAAGTGTACTGGATACAATCATGTCTATTACAAGAAAAGGGATAAATATTACAAAACCCATTTGAAATGCTGTTTTGAGTTCACTAATAATAAAAGCTGGTATTAACACATGTGTGGGAATATCATCAAGGCTTTTAATTTGTTCCAATTTGGCATGTTTAACAAATAAAGCCAAATCCTTTTCCCTTGTTTGTTTAAACATAAATTCTCTTAAAGGAATTTGTGCCCTTTTAAACGCCTCCTCAAAAACTATTTCTTGATTCATATAAGGCTGTAGTGCCTGATTATTTATTTGACCCCATACCGGAGACATGACAAATATTGTCATAAACAAAGCCAGCCCAATTATAATTTGATTCGGTGGTGTTTGTTGCGTTCCTAAACCATTTCTCACAAATGACAATACTATAATAATTCTCGTAAAGGAAGTCATCATGATGAGTATTGAGGGTGCTAAAGACAATATAGTTAAAAGCAATACTATCTGTAAAGTCATGACAGTTTCACTAGGGGTTTCTGCCGGCTTAACAAAAGGCAATGATGGTATTGGTATTTCAGGAGCTGCATATGCTGTTGTTGTATAAATTAATATAAACATTCCTATACAAAGTCCAATTTTTAATGTAAGGCGAAAA
>DUTQ01000070.1 GCA_012841995.1 Thermoanaerobacterales bacterium
CAGATTTTCTGTAACAATTCAAATATGATTTTTAAATTACTCTGAAGGGTAATTTTGTATATATGTCCTAATTGATAAGGTATGTTAACTGACAAGCTCGTATTAAACCGAGAATGGTAAATTTATTATCTTTAAGAGAAAAGGTTTGGTGTAATGATAAATGGGAATTAAACAGCTTTTAATGGTAGGGGTAGATCAAAAAACTCCCATTTTGATTAGAGAAAAAGTATGTTTTGATAAAAGAGTATATGAAGCTTTGACAAAGCTTAAGCAAATAGACTGTGTCCTTGAGACAGTCATTGTTTCTACATGCCACCGAAGTGAGATTTACGCGGTAGTGTCTGAACAAAAGGTGGATCCCTTTATAGAGTTTTTCAGCGATTTTTTTGGTTTTGATAATGCCGAACTGAAGCCATATATTAGCTCATTAAAGGGGCTTGAAGCAGTGAAACACCTTTTCAGGGTGGCTTGTGGCCTTGAATCCATGGTAGTAGGGGAAGAACAGATTTTAGGCCAGGTAAGGGATGCCTGGAAAATGGCTCAAGATGCTGGAACAACAGGAAAATTTACAAATAAACTTTTTAGGGAAGCAGTTACTTTAGGTAAAAAGGCCAGAACCCAGACTGGTATAACCACTCATTCCCTATCTATCAGCTATATTGCCGTTCTGTTCATTCAGGAGGTCTTTTATGACTTAAATGATAAAACTGCATATATTATAGGTGCAGGAGAGATGGGAAGGCTTGTCATAAAACATCTTCTAGCAAAAGGCATTGGGCAGGTTTTTGTCTCAAATAGGACTTATAAAAAGGCATTGGAACTAAAGAAGGAAATTCCAGAAATAACAGTGGTGCCTTATGAAAAAAAATACCAGTACATAAGCAACAGCAATATTGTAGTTAGTGCTACTAATGCACCTCACTATACGGTTAATTTTGATAAGTTTAAAGCCTCTCATAATGGCGATAAGATATGCATAGTGGATATTGCCCTTCCCAGGGATATAGACCCGCAAATAGCACAAATACAAGGAGTGACATTATATACTGTCGATGATCTGAAAAATACTGCCAAACAAAACCAAAAGAAAAGAGAGCATCTTGTTTTGGCTATGGAGCAAATGGCAAGGCAAAGTCTGGATGATTTTATCCGCTGGTCAAATGCACTTTGTACAGAGCCTATGATAATAAATATGAATAAATATGCTGATGAGGTTTGCAATCGGGAATATGAGAGGGTTATTAATAAACTGCCGGATATTGGTGAAGAGGGAAGAGGTAAATTAAAATACTCACTGGAGAGAGTTGCAGACAAGATTGTAAATCGCTACTTAATAGGCATAAAGACACTGGCTGAAGAGGGAAAGCTGGACGAGTCAGTAATTGAGGTTTTTGAAGGGGGCGGTAATCATGAAGAAGATTGTGAAGGTAGGAAGTCGAAAAAGTCCATTGGCATTGGTGCAAACTGAACTTGTTGTAAGGGAAATGAAAAGCCATTATCCTGATTGGCAGTTTGAAATAATAACAATGAAAACTAAAGGAGATAAATTTTTAGACACAGATATATATAAACTTGGCAAAGGCGTTTTTGTCAAGGAAATTGAGGAAGCAATGCTGTTAGGCACTATTGATTTGGCAGTACATAGCTTAAAGGATGTACCCCATATATTACCTGATGGTCTTACTATCTCTGCGGTGACGCAGCGGGAAGACCCTCGGGATGTTTTTATTTCTGCAGATGGCACTGGCTTTTTTGAGCTTAAACCCGGAGCCAAGATTGGAACTTCCAGTTTGAGGCGAGATGCTCAATTGAAACAACTTCGACCTGATATAAACTGTGTTCCAATACGGGGAAACATAAATACCCGAATACAAAAGATAGAAACTATGCAACTGGATGGCATTGTGATAGCGGCGGCTGGCGTAAAAAGGTTAGGGCTTGAAGATCGCATAACAGACTACTTTACATGTGAAGAAGTGGTTCCGGCAGTAGGCCAAGGCGTGCTTGCCATTGAAACAAGGGCCGATGATAAAATGCCTTTATTTGTAGGGTGTATAAACCATAAGGACACGGCTGACGCCATTAAAGGCGAGAGGGCCTTTATGAAGGTCTTGGGCGGAGGTTGCAAACAGCCCATGGGTGCATATGGGCGAGTTTTGGATGATGACACTGTTGAGCTTATAGGTATGCTGGATATTAATGGAACTGTAAGAAGAGGAAAGCTTTTGGGAAAAAGAGCTGACGCACAACAATTAGGTATTAGTCTTGCTAAAAAATTGGAGGAAGGTCATGAAAGGTAAAGTATATCTTATAGGTGCCGGCCCAGGCGATCTCGGTTTGATGACATTAAAGGCTGTTGAAGTTCTAAAGCAGGCAGATACTGTAGTCTTTGACCGTTTAATAAATCCCCATGTCCTTAAACTTGTCCCAAAGGATGTGGAACTCATAGATGTAAGCAAATTTCCCGGAAACCATACAATACCGCAGGCCGAAATCAATTGCATTCTCGCAGATAAAGCCCTTCAGGGCAAGAAGGTGATAAGGCTAAAGGGTGGTGACCCTTTTGTCTTTGGGCGAGGCGGTGAAGAAGCCCTTCATTTATATGGTCGAGGTATTGACTTTGAGGTAATCCCAGGGGTAACGTCAGCTGTGTCGGTACTGGCATATGCTGGGATTCCGGTAACTCACAGGGGAATAGCTTCATCATTCCATGTAATTACAGGCCATGGAAAAAGCGAAGACGATTTCCCGGACTTTGAGGCACTGGCAAAACTGGAAGGCACTTTAGTATTTTTGATGGGAATTAAGAATATGGAGCACATTATAGGCCGCCTCATTGAATGTGGCAAACCCGCAGATACACCTACTGCTGTGATAATGAATGGGACAACACCTTACCAGAAGATTGCAGTAGGCACATTATCGAATATTTGTGATAATGCAAAGAAGGGCAACATAAAAAATCCTGCTGTCATAGTGGTAGGTGATGTGGTTAAATTGAGGTCAAAGCTATCCTGGTATGAGAATGGCAGACTTTTTGGCAAGAGGATTCTTTTTGTCGGAAGCTTTGATAAGCAAAACGGGATGCCAAATTCCGGTAGTCCACTCCAAAGATTGAGACAGGAGGGAGCCGATGTCTTTATATATCCCACACTTAATATAACTACAATAAAGCAAAATGTAAAAAAGCTGATAGATGGGATTCAAAGCTTTGATATCCTTATTTTTACAAGCAAAAATGGAGTAGAGTCTTTTGTTAAATGCATGAAAGAATATAAGCTTGATGCCCGGTATTTACATAATAAACAAATATGGGCTGTAGGACCCCAAACAGCGGCCAAATTATCACAAGCACATCTCTATGCAGATGTAGTGCCAGATACTTATACATCTAAAGCCCTGTTAAACCATGTTACACAAGAGGATAAGGGTAAAAGGGCTGCCATCATCACATCAGATATAGGCGGAGAGCGGATAATATCCGGGCTTACTAGCTGCGGGTTAAAAGCCCACAAAGTCATAGCTTACGAGAATAGGCCAAACATTGAAGTCAAAGAGCAACTTTTAGAAGTAATCCATGATGGCATCGATATGGCCATATTTACGAGCCCCTCGTCTTTTAACTTTATGAGGGAAATAGTAGGTGACGAGATAGAAGCCCTTAAAGATGCCCAAATCGCTGTAATCGGGCCTGTTACAAAACAAGCTATACAAAAAGCAGGATACACAGTTGATATAATGCCCCAGGAGCATACACTTAAAGGACTTTCGGAAGAGATACTAGCATATTATTAAGGCCAAAAAAGGCTACAGGTAATACCGCTTGCTAATTTTATTTTTCGATGGTTCTAATTATCATTAATTGATTGAGAAGGTGATTTTGAAGTGGAATTTGAACTTTTAAAAAGGCCTCGAAGGCTAAGACTTAGCCAGAGTATTAGAGATATGGTAAGGGAGACATCATTAGATGTAAAAGACCTCATATATCCCTATTTTGTAGTTCCCGGACAAGGAATAAAACAAGAGATTAAGTCAATGCCCGGGGTCTTTCATTTTTCCATAGACAAACTAATTGAGGATGCAAAAGAGGCATATGGCCTAGGTATTCCGGCGATTATGCTCTTTGGCATACCTTCACACAAAGACCAGTTAGCAAGCCAGGCATATGCTGATGACGGCATTGTGCAAAGGGCAGTCAGGGCTATAAAGGATGTTATGCAATCTTTGATTGTCATAACAGATGTATGCCTTTGCGAATATACTAGTCACGGTCATTGTGGTGTTATTGAAAATTGCTATGTGGATAATGATAAAACCCTGGAGTTGTTGGCAAAAACTGCTCTATCACATGTGAAGGCTGGGGCAGATATGGTAGCACCTTCAGATATGATGGACGGAAGGGTAGGTTATATTCGTCAGCTTCTTGACAGGGAGGGTTATGTAAATATACCAATCATGGCATATAGCGCCAAATATGCCTCCAGCTTTTACGGCCCGTTTAGGGAAGCAGCCCAGTCGACGCCACAGTTTGGGGACAGAAAGACATATCAGATGGATCCGGCAAACTCCGATGAAGCGTTGAGGGAAATCCAGCTGGATATAAGCGAAGGTGCCGATATAGTAATGGTAAAGCCTGCCTTGCCATATCTTGATGTAGTAAGGCGTGCCAAAGATAATTTCAATGTGCCTATTGCTACATACAATGTAAGCGGTGAGTATGCCATGATAAAGGCTGCAGCCCAAAGTGGTTGGCTTCAAGAAAAGGCAATAGTAATGGAATCTATGGTATCAATGAAACGTGCAGGGTCAGACATGATAATAACTTATTTTGCAAAGGATGTAGCGAAATGGCTTACTATCCGGTAATGCTAAACATACAACATAAAAAGTGCTTAGTTATAGGTGGGGGAAAAGTGGCCTACCGAAAGATAAAATCACTATTGAAATGCGGTGGGGAAGTTACCGTAATCTCCGGAGAATTGTGTGATGAAATAGAGCAACTTTGCAGTGAAAATCGCATTTGTGTCATTAGAAGGAATTATATTTCAGGTGATGCTATCTGTGGGTATTTTTTGGTGGTATGTGCTGCCAATGATCCTGAAACAAACCGATTGGCGGCAAAAGAAGCTCAAGCACAGCACATACTGGTAAATGTAGCAGATAATCCACAACTTTCTTCTTACATAGTGCCTTCGGTTTTAAGACGGCAAGACTTGACAGTGGCAGTGGCTACAGGAGGAAAAAGCCCTCTATTAGCCAAAAGAATACGCCATAAACTCGAAGATATTATAAGTGATGAATACGAAGAGCTATTGGAACGATTGGCAAGGGCTAGGGAAAAGGCAAAACAAAGTAATCTTCCCACAAAAGAAAAACTTAAGCTGTATGACAGTATTATAAACGAAAGTGGCTTATTTTAGTTACAGAGGAGTGAGAGAAAAATGAAATCACAGGAGCTTTATAAAAGGGCACAAAAGGTAATGCCTGGTGGTGTAAACAGCCCTGTAAGGGCATTCAAGGGGGTTGGGATGACTCCACCGTTTATAAAAAAAGGAAATGGAAGTCGGATTTGGGATGAAGATGGGAATGAATACATTGATTATGTGCTTTCTTGGGGCCCCCTTATACTTGGTCACACTCACCCGGAAGTGGTATCGGCTATCAGGAACCAAGCTGGTCAAGGGACAAGCTTTGGTGCCTGCACCGAACTGGAGGTGCTGATGGCGGAAAAAATAAGAAAAGCCATTCCATCTATTGAAGTTGTGAGAATGGTCAATTCCGGCACAGAAGCCACCATGAGTGCTATCCGCTTGGCACGGGGTTATACCGGCCGCAACATCATAGTAAAGTTTGCCGGGTGCTATCACGGTCATTCGGACAGCCTTCTTATAAAAGCGGGTTCTGGAGCTATTACCTTTGGCAGCCCGGATTCAGCAGGGGTTACAAAAGACACGGCCAAAGGAACTATTATTTCTAATTACAATGATGTGGCAATGATTAAAGATGTCTTTGAAAAACATGGCAGCAACATAGCTGCTGTTATAGTTGAACCTGTTGCAGGCAATATGGGGACTGTACCCCCAAA
>DUTQ01000071.1 GCA_012841995.1 Thermoanaerobacterales bacterium
AATGGTTGAATCTATTCAATAATATCACCTTCTAAAGGGAAAAGATTAAAATCTGAAGTATAAAAATGGGTTATAACTTTCATTCACCAAATAAGCTGTTGAGAAAAACAAAATAGCTAGATATATAAAAGGCATTATAAAGGCTAACCACCTTTTTTTGCGAACATTTCTTATGATATTGTGTGAAAGGGGTGTTGAGAATAAGATGGCCAAGGCAATAAGCACAACATTAGTATAAAGGTAGTAAATGCCCTGGGAATCAAAAAGCTTTGCTCCATTTAGCCCGAACATGGTTTTTAGGAAACCAGCCGTTTGCCCAAATGAGTCACATTCAAAAAACACCCAGCCTATAATGACAACGAGCATTGTATAAAAGTGGTTGAAGACTTGCGGGCAGCTTTCTAACATGTTTCCCAAAAATATCTTCTCAATGATTATAAACGCCCCGAAATACATTCCCCACAAAATGAAATTCCAATTTGCTCCATGCCAAAGCCCTGTTAAAAACCATACTATAATGAGATTTCGATACTGAATTAAAGGGCCTCTTCGGTTTCCTCCAAGGGGAATATATACATATTCTCTAAACCAACTTCCAAGAGAAATATGCCAGCGGCGCCAAAACTCCGTTATACTCTTGGATATATACGGGTAGTCGAAGTTTTTGAGTAGGTTAAACCCGAACATTTTCCCAAGCCCTATGGCCATATCGGAATATCCGCTAAAATCAAAATAAATCTGGAAAGTAAATGCAATAATTCCGAGCCATGCCGAGAGCATAGATAGCCCATTTATAGGCGTGGATTTTACGCTACTCCATAATATACCGATATTATTGGCCATGAGCACTTTCTTTGCAAGACCTGTTAAAAATACTTCTACTCCTTCTCCAAAACAATCTAGACTTTCCTTGCGATGTGTCAGTTGTTCTTGTATATCGCCGTACTTTACAATTGGCCCGGCTACCAGCTGAGGAAACATAGTAACATATGTGCCAAAAGTGATGATATCTTTTTGGGCGGCTACCTTCCCTAAATAAACATCGATGGTATATGACATTGTTTGAAAAGTGTAAAAGGAAATCCCCACAGGTAGGGGGAGATTTAGCACTGAAAGCTCTAGATCAAAAACAAGGTTGAGATTTCTTATTATAAAATCATAGTATTTAAAAAAACCGAGTATGCCTAAATTTACAACTACAGAGGTTATAAGCACCAGCTTGGGGATTATCTTATTACCTCGGTTCTTTTCAATAAGCAGGCCATTAAAATAGTCGAATACTGTTGAAAAAATCATAATAAAAATGTAAACAGGCTCACCCCAAGCATAGAAAACGAGGCTTGCTACAAATAAGACCACATTTCTGTAAGGTCTTGGGGCTAAATAATAAAAAATCAATGTCAATGGTAAAAAGGTTAAAATAAACGTCAGGCTACTAAATACCAAGTTTTATTCACTCCCAAAAGCCTTACTTAAAAAAACTGTCGAATGTATCCTCCACAGGATTTAAATCTTTAGATATAGCTAAAAACACATAGTTCCCTTTGTGTTTTAGCACATATTGTTCTATTAAAAAACACTGTTCAGGCAGATAATCTTTAAAACTTTCCCTCTGCTCATTAACCCTTTCTGATATTTTTTCCTCAACTTGCTTTATATCAGCCGGATCTTTAACCTTGATTACCAATATCTCTTGGGCATTAATATTTGATGCCGGTATCAAGCCCCAGTATTCATCGATTTTGTCAGGGTTTATCCCATAAAGCTTTTGGAGTTTATTGTCGTCAAGCTCTTTCATATCAGATAAATCCACGGTCTCGGCTATTTTCTCTCCGATTTCGGAAACCGAAGGATTTGGTATATTGTCTTTTGATGAGCATCCGGACAAAGCAACTAATAAGATTGCTGATAGCATAAAGAGCGTAAAGACCCTTACTTTAAAGTTTTCCTTTTTGAAAAACTGCCGCATAAATATTTATCCTCCTCAATAAACTTCTATTTAACATTCTTCAAGTAATCCAACCACAGACCATATCCCTGAAACTTCAGATGAATACCATCAGACGAAAGGCTCTCATCTAAACGCCCATGCTCATCTTTTAAAAGTGAACACACATCGACAAAACATATGCCATGTTCATCACACATTCCCCTTAAGGCGTGATTGAATTCATCGATATTTTGATTTGACAGCAGCGGTCTTTCGTTTTCAATATTTGCCGATACCGGAAAAATAGATTGTATATATATCTTTGTATCTG
>DUTQ01000072.1 GCA_012841995.1 Thermoanaerobacterales bacterium
CAGCTTCTTTGGCCGCTAACGCCTCGTCAATAGCAGCTTTAATTGCATGAGATGACTCTGGAGCAGGTACTGTGCCCTCATTTTGTGTAAACAGCACTGCTGCTTCAAAAACCTCATTTTGTGCGTAAGCCTTTGCCTCCACAAGGCCATCATGTAACAGCTGACTCAGTATTGGCGATGCACCGTGATATCTCAAGCCTCCAGCGTGAATGCCTGGTGGCACAAAATCACTGCCTAATGTGTACATCATCATCTTTGGCGTTAGATGTGCTACATCCCCATAATCATACTTAAACTCTCCTTGAGTCAAGCTGGGACAAGATTTTGGTTCAACTGCAATTATTCTTGGATTTGCCTTTTCTGCGATTTTATCTTTCACAAACGGGACTGCTGTTCCACCAAAATTACTGCCACCACCTGAGCACCCTATAACAACATCAGGATAAAAACCTGCCTTTTCCATCTGTTTTTGAGCTTCAAGGCCGATTATCGTTTGGTGAAGCAAAACGTGGTTTAAAACACTTCCCAATGCATAATTTGTATCATCATGATTTGCTGCATCTTCCACCGCTTCACTTATGGCAATGCCCAAACTGCCAGTGGATTCAGGATGTTCCTTAAGAACATCTCTTCCTGCCTGGGTCTTTTCACTAGGGCTTGGAAAAACCTCTGCTCCATAAATCTCCATCATATTCTTCCTATATGGTTTCTGGTGATAGCTTACCTTTACCATATATACAGTACAGTCCATTCCAAAAAACTTACACGCCATGGAAAGAGCAGTTCCCCATTGACCTGCACCAGTCTCTGTTGCAAGTCTCTTAATGCCTTCATTTTTATTGTAAAAAGCTTGAGGTATTGCGGTATTCAGTTTGTGGCTTCCCGCCGGGCTCACTCCCTCATACTTATAATAGATCCTAGCCGGAGTATCAAGAGCCTTTTCTAGCCTTTTAGCTCTAAAAAGAGGAGAAGGCCTCCACAGTCTATATAAATCACGCACCTCCTCGGGAATCTCTATCCAGCGTTCAGTTGACATCTCTTGTTTCAAAAGTTCTTTAGCAAAGATTTGCCCAAGCTCGTCAGATGTTACAGGCAAACCTGTCTTTGGACTAATCGGAGGCTGCAGCGGATTTGGCATATCTGCCTGTATATTATACCAATGAGTCGGTATCTCTTTTTCAGTTAATAATATCTTTGTTTCAACCATCACATTCAACTCCTTAAAATATTATTCTCCGAATTTTTATTAAATCTCAAGGCCTTTTGCTTTCAAATCATCGGCCTCACCTCCACTTCAAATAAAAAAACATTCGCCTTCCCAAGGGACGAATGTTCTTTTCGCGGTGCCACCCAAATTAGCCTTACTCTTAAGTAACAAAAAAGCACCTCATCTTCAGGATGAAATGCTTTAACTGCCACCTCAAAGTAAAACTCACTTTACCGGATACGGCAAAACACTATATTTGCGATATCCTGCCATTTTAACGGGGGCTTCCGTGTGCTGTTACTTTATTCACAGCACCTTTTCCAGGGTCCATTCACCTTGACCTCCGGTACCACACTCTCACCAACGGTGGCTCTCTTTGACCATACAATCACGGCTACTCTTCCCCTTCATCAAATTATCACAAAATAATTGTTAAATAATACTACCATGTTTTGAAATAAAATGCAATACCAAAATCATCAAAAATTTTTAAGTCCTACTTTATCTTACATTCTCGGCAACCTTCTCAAATTCAACCCTCATTATTTTGCCTACAGGCTTATAGACAAGGAAAGTCACAACTGAATTAATACTCGCCTTTAGCAAGTTAAATGGCAATATAGCAGGTAAAATCATGGCTTTAACTGCTTCTACAGGCACATTCAGGAACTTCGTGGTGAAATACAGGTTTAGTGGTATCATTATTAAGCTCATGCTCAGCGATCCTAAAACTAAAGCTATTATTGCACCTTGCATAGTATGAACCCTCTTATAGATAATACCTGCCACTACAACCATAGTCCCTGTAGCAATTAAATGCATTATTGCTCCGATCCAGCCACTACCTGCACTTACTGTAAGTGCCTGAATAAGAGATACAACAAAGGTCACTATAAAACCTGCACCAGGCCCAAACAAAAAGGCTGCTATAAGAGCAGGTACATCACCTGGCTCGTACTCTAAAAAAGGTGCCGTTGGAATAATGGGAAACCTAACCAAGAACATAAGCATTAACGACAAAGCTGCAAGCATTGCCAACCTTACTAACTTGTTTACATCATTTTTCATAAGCTCCCCTCCTTAAAAAATTTAAGCTCCCTGAAATATAATCTCAGGGAGCATGATTTACTCATCAACATCTTCTCTCATCCAGACTCTACTGTCGGCCCCGGAATCTCACCAGG
>DUTQ01000073.1 GCA_012841995.1 Thermoanaerobacterales bacterium
CAGGTATTCCATTTTCTCTGCAGTATGACAATAGATGATGCTTTGCAAATAAAACATCACAATTTTTAGCTGCACAGACATCGCTATAGCCATCTCCTATGTAGACAGCAAGGGCTTTATGTTTTTTTAGTTTTTTCATCAAACCGGTTTTACATGTACCACATTGCCCACAATCAGACTTGTATGTACATTCAATGTCTAAAAAGTCTTTATCTGTAATCAACCTATTAGCAAAATAAGGCAGATCAGAAATTTGATATTTTTTAAGCACTGTTTTAATATTTACATCATAGCCATCACTTAAAATATATATATCATAGCCCTTTTGACGACAAAGATTAAGGAAGGGAATAAAGTGTGGATCTATCTCTATTTTTTCGGTTAAAAATTGTTTAAGTTTTTTTTCATCGGCATCAAACAATTGTAAAATACCTCTGGAACAGTCTTCAGTGGTTATTTTACCTTCACGCCATGCCATCTCAAATCTTGTCCAATCTCCCCTGGCAAAAGCCTCTGTTGTAGCTGTACATGTATCCTGTTTTGTGATAGTGCCATCAAAATCGATAAAAAAAGTTATATCCATATAAAAATCGCTCCTAAAAGATATGACTTTCAACTGAAATATTAAAGCCCATATTTTTCGTATCCTGTTGCTTCTAAGTGGAGAGCTTTTTGTTCTACCTGCTTTTTCATCATGTGCTTGTAGTCTTTTATTCTTTGTTTTATAAGCGGATATTTTATTGACAGTATTTGTGCTGCCAAAATGCCAGCGTTTTTTGCATTATTAATAGCTACAGTTGCTACAGGAACACCGCCAGGCATTTGGACGATAGATAAAAGCGAATCAAGGCCACTAAGACTGGAGGTCTTTACAGGTACACCGATGACTGGAAGTGGAGAGATGGCAGCCACCATCCCAGGAAGATGAGCAGCACCGCCTGCACCAGCTATGATTACCTCAATACCTCTTTCGTCTGCCCTTTTAGCATACTCAAACATCCTTTCAGGTGTCCTATGTGCTGAAACGATGGTGATTTCGTATTTAACATCAAATTCTTCTAGTATTTTAGCTGCCTCAGACATGACCCCAAGATCTGAATCGCTTCCCATTATTATGCCCACTAATGTTTTGCCTTCCATTTTAATTACCTCCTGAAATTACTTTTAAAACTTGTTTAATATGTCTACCCTTCTCAATTGCACTTTCAATATCACTATCAACTATAGTTACATGACCCATTTTACGATATGGCTTTGTGACCTTTTTTCCATATATGTGGACATTTGCCCCTGGTATTTTGAGAACGTCTTCTAACCCTTCATAAATGGGTTTTCCTTCATAACCCTCTGCACCTAGAATATTTACCATTACTGAAGGAATAATTAAATCTGTTGCACCTAATGGCAGATTCATAATAGCCCGTAGATGTTGTTCGAACTGAGAAGTGATACATGCTTCAATGGTATAATGTCCCGAGTTGTGGGGTCTAGGGGCTATTTCATTTACCATGACACTGCCATCTTTTGTAACAAACATCTCTATGCCAAAAACACCTACTCCTTTGAGCACTTCAACACAGTTTACGGCAATATCGATAGCTTGTTTTTGCACCTTTTTGTCAATCCTAGCCGGAGCTATGGTTGAATCACATATATTTGCCTTTGTATCGAATATCATTTCAACAACAGGGTAGCATTTTATTTCTCCTTGAGAGTTTCTTGACACCATTACGGCGAGTTCTTTTTCAAAGTCAATTTGTTCTTCTAAAAAAGACTCACATTTTAAACTGTTTTTTATATCGTCAGCGTTGTGAATGACAAAAACACCTCGGCCGTCATAGCCGCCTTTGCACGCTTTTTGAACAGCCGGCAAACCAAAGCTTGTAAGAGCTGATGCTAAATCTCCATCTACTTTTTGCCATTTTGCAGTTGGAATGTTGTTATCTGTAAGCATTTGTTTCTGTTTTGATTTATCTTGTATTATTTCCAGTACATATGGTGAAGGATAAATTTTGTAACCCTTTTGTTCCAGCTCTTTTAACACTTCCACGTTGATGTGCTCGATCTCATAGGTAGTTATGTCACAAGAACTTGCAAGCTGTTTTATACTTTCCTCATCATAAAAATCTGAAACAATCTGTCTATCTGCTATCTGACCTGCGGGAGAATCTGGTGTTGGATCGATAACGGCAACATATAGCCCCATTCTTTTAGCTGCTTGAATGAGCATTTTGCCCAGTTGACCGCCTCCGACGATTCCAATCTTTAAATCTGTAGAAAAGTCCATTTTTTAAAACCTCCAATTGGAATAAGACGATATGATACATTATTAATATGATATCCTTTTGTGTTATTTTGTGCAATACCAAAACAAAACCTGCCGAAGGTTAACTATCGATACCAATTAGGATACGGTACCTTGCTAACCACCGACAGGTAATTATATTGTCCCCCGAAAATACAGGCTTATGTTTATAATATTTTGGTAAAGCTTCCAAAATAATATTAATCTTTCTTGTTTAAACAAATCTTAAATTGGAATATTAAAACTAAAGGGGTGATAAAGAAAAATGAGAGCTATGTGGAGAGGTTCTATAAGCTTTGGGCTTGTGAATGTTCCTATTAAGATGTATGCTGCAACAGAACGAAAGGATATAAGTTTTAGGCAGATCCATAAAGAGTGCGGTACACCAATAAAATACGAAAAGGTGTGCCCTACTTGTGGCCGAAAGATTGAGGAAGAAGAAATCGTCCGGGGATATGAGTATGAAAAAGGGAAATATGTAATCATACGTGATGAAGATTTAGAGCAAATTCCAGATGAAAAAACCCGCACAATAGACATCATAGATTTTGTAAACCTTGAGGATATTGATCCAATATATTTTGCCAACTCGTATTTTTTAGGGCCTGAAGAAACAGGGCAGAAAGCCTATGTATTATTGAGAAAGGCAATGCAAGAGGGGAATAAAATTGCCATAGCGAAGGTCGTGATAAGGACAAAACAGAGCCTAGCATGTCTACGCCCTTATAAGGAGAAACACCTTATAATGGAAACAATGTTTTTTCCAGATGAAGTGAGAAAGGTGGAAGACATTCCTGTAATTGAGGATGTAAAGTTTCATGAAAATGAGATAAAAATGGCTGTTCAACTTGTAGGCTCACTTTCAACAAAATTTGACCCATCAAAATACACTGATGATTACAGAAAGGCCATGCTTGACGTGATAACTGCAAAGCTTGAAGGTCAAGAAATAACCGTTCCAGCTCCAAGAGAAGAGAAGGTTGTTGACCTCATGGAGGCATTAAAGGCCAGTTTGGCCCTTGCCGAAAAAGAGAAACAAAGGGAGCAAGGTAGTGTAGCAGGAAAAGCCATGCCTTAAAGAGAATACATTATTTTATATGAACCCGTATTTTTACATAAAAAAGGAGGGCGTTTTTTATATGAAAGTATTTTCTGTTTTTGGAGTTAGCTCATCAGGGAAAACTACGACAATTGAAAATATAATAAAGGAACTGAAACGCCGTGAGTTTAGTGTTGGGATTATTAAAGAAGTAAATTCAGATGCATCTGTCAGCGAAAGTGGGGGTTCAAATACATATGATTATAGGGATATTGGGTCTGAACTAGTCGCAACTAGGGGATGTCATGGCACAGATATTTTATTTACCGAAAAATTGTCTGTTGAAAATATGTTGAGGTTTTTTAACCAGGATTACGTAGTGATGGAAGGGATAATAGATACTGAAACACCTAAAATCTTATGTATCGACGAAACTGGAGAACTTCCTGAAGAGATTGATGACACAGTTTTTGCCATAAGTGGTATTATAAGCAAAATAAAGGAATACAAAGGCATACCGATAATAAATGTTGTAGATGATGTGAAGACATTAGTAGACCTTATACAAGAGAAGGTCTTTGAGAAACTGCCTGGCATCAATTGTGGAAAATGTGGGGGAGACTGTCGCCAAATGGCAGCAGATATTTTAAAAGGAAATGCTACAAGAAAAGACTGTAAAGTCACTCAAGAATCTGTAGAAGTCTACATAGACAATAAGCCAATGCCTTTGATACCATTTGTAAAAGACATTGTAGAATCTGTAGTGAAAGGAGTGCTTTCTCCATTAAAAGGCTACAAAGATGGTGACATAACAATAAAAGTACGTAAAAGATAGCTGTATATAAAACACTTAATGATGACCCAGTGTGTGGTGTAATAGAAACGGGGTAGTAATATGCGCATTTTAAAGTTGCCTGTAGAGATTGATGATAAAATTGTTTTAGAGTATTTAGGGTATAAAGATTCAGCAAAAGCCCCATTCGATGTGTTGGGGCGAGTTGAAAAATGCATTAAAAAATCACTTGATATTATAGAGTCAAGGGTTTGCTATGATAAATTAAAGTTTGACGTTGATTTGGCAGCAAGGAGACTTATTTTTCCCAATGGGGAATTTTTTTCAGGGGATTACGTAGTAAAAAAGCTTGCCAAGGCCGATTACTTGATTTTGGCTGTGGCTACAATAGGGAAACAAATTGAACGGTTGTCTACTGAATGTTTTTCCAAAGGCCATGTACTAGATGCATTAATATTTGATTGTATAGGCAATGTGGCATTGGATTCTTTAATGGCGGCATTCTGGAGTGCTCTTACCCTTGATGCAAAAAGGCGAGGTTTTGGTGTCACCAATTTCATAAGCCCAGGACAAAACGTTTGGGATATAAGAGAGCAAGCTGTAATATTTAAATTGATCGACCCTTTATCTATTGGTGTAAGATTAAATGAAAGCCTTATGATGAGCCCTGAAAAATCCCTTGCGGTCGTTTGTGGGGTGGGCAAGAAGATAAAGACAGCTGGAGAAACCATTAGTTGTGATGAATGTGGCATGGAAAACTGTTCTTACAAAAAGAAAAATGGCCAGGCAAGGCAAGTAAAGATTTATGTTTACTTTGGGAATGAAAAAAAGCAAATCTTGGCAAGGCAAGGTGAAAACCTGTTTGAGATATTAACGAAAAACAATCTCAATATCCCGGGGAGCTGTGGAGGTAAACACACATGTGGCAAGTGCAAAGTCAAGATAAAAACAAAAAATCAGCTGTCAATAATGGAAGAAGAAAGGCATTTTTTAAATGAACATGATATTAAAAACCATATACGCCTTGCTTGTTTTTGCGATGTCAATTCAGATATGGCTGTTTTTGTTCCCCAAACAAATCCGGCAAAGATTCTTGTAAAAAGTGAAGGAATAAGAAAAGACAGTTTTTGCTTTAATCCGCGAATAAAGAGGGCCAATATAGCCACCGAACCGCCATCTATTGACGACCAAAGAGATGATTTAACCAAGCTAAAACATGTTCTTGGGGCAAAGCATTTAAAAGTGCCGGTAAAAGTATTAAAAGAGCTTCCGGAAGTAATGCGTAAGAGTGATTTTGATATTTCAGGTGTTATCAGGGGAAACGAATTGCTATCAATGTCTAACTCACACGGAAGCGATATGTATGGTGTTGCAGTAGACATTGGAACTACTACATTAGTCGCATATCTTGTTGACATGGCAACCGGTCAACAAAAAGGTGTATATTCATGTCTTAACCCTCAAAGGATTTACGGAGCTGATGTCATTTCAAGAATAAATCATACCATAGAGGCGGATGGTGGATTAGAGAGGTTAAACAACTTAATGATTAAGGAAATTAACGCTATAATAGAATACTTTTGTAATGAGTACAATATGGCTCGAGAACACATATATGAGATGACATTTGTGGGTAATACTACTATGATACACCTTTTGCTGGGGGTTTCATGTAAAGGTATAGCAAGTGCCCCATATAACCCGGCCTTTTTAAAATCCTTTGAAATTAAAGCCAAAGAGCTTGGAATTAAAATAAACCCAGAAGGCTACATAATTACACTTCCACTTATATCCGGTTTTATAGGTGGAGATACAATAGGCTGTATACTTGCCAGTAGAATGTATGCAGATGATAAAATAAGTCTTTTATTTGATATAGGCACTAATGGAGAGATGGTAATTGGAAACAAACAGAATATGTTAGCATGTTCTACGGCAGCAGGTCCAGCATTAGAAGGTGCAAATATCACCTTTGGTACAGGCGGGATTGAAGGTGCTATAGATAGCGTTGATTTTGGGGAAGACGTTTTATATACAACTATAAATGATGCAGATCCGATAGGCATCTGCGGCTCTGGAGTAATAGATATAATAGCCCAACTTCTCCGATATGGGATTATAGATAATACTGGAAAGTTTAAAAGTAAGCAAGAACTTGAGAATATTAATCATCTGATTAGAGAAAGGCTCATAGACTTTAATGGTATCAAGGCATTTTTAATTGATGAAAAATCCGGCATTTGCTTTACCCAAAGAGATATAAGAGAGGTTCAACTTGCAAAGGCAGCTATATATGCGGGGATAAAGATATTGACAGATGAAATGGGTGTGAGCTTTGATGAAATAAATAAGGTCTTTCTTGCCGGAGGCTTTGGAAATTATATAAATGTGAAAAATGCCGCTGCTATAGGTCTTATTCCAAGAGAATTACAAAACAAGGTAATTCCCATTGGAAACGGTGCAGGAATTGGAGCTATCAATACTTTAATTTCCCATGAGGAACTGAAAGCAACACAACTTATTAAAGATAAAATAGAATATATTGAGCTATCTACTACACCATCTTTTGAGAAAATATTTATCAATTCAATGAGCTTTAACTATTGTCTTTAACTGGAGTTGCTTTCTTCACCGAAATTAAATAAGAATTTACATAAGCCATGATAGTCTTGGCTTATTTATTTTTGTATGAAAAATTTACTTATAGATGCATAATAAAGTTTTTTTAAAACTGAATTTTGGATGTTATTATAACACATACTACTATGAAGTAATGAGCATAATTTTATCAGCAGCTTTAACAACTCGGGAGGATAATACTATTGTTTGAGCAGATTATTGTTCCATTTGAACCCATAAATACGGAAAAAATCCCGGTAGGGAAACAGTGGATTGCCCAAGTGAATTGGCTTTCAACAATAGATTCCCCTGAATATCCGGATTTTGCAGTTTTTGA
>DUTQ01000074.1 GCA_012841995.1 Thermoanaerobacterales bacterium
ACCAAAAGGGCGTCAACAATCAGGTGGTAAGTGCAAAGCCTTTGATACAATGGTTTACAACAGCTACGAAATCGAGAGGGTTGCACACATAGCCTTTAAAGCAGCAAGTGGAAGGAAAAGGCATGTAACTTCTGAACCCTCTCGATTTCGTAGCTGTTGTAAACCATTGTATCAAAGGCTTTGCACTTACCACCTGATTGTTGACGCCCTTTTGGTGTCCCAAAATAAAGCCCTCCGGTCAATTCCCTTACGATTAAAATGTCCAGTTTTTCACCTATTATCTCCGGTTTTATTGGAGATGCATCAATTAATGCTGGAAAAATCAGTGCAGGCCTTAAGTTTGCAAATAGCTCAAACTTTTTTCTAAGTCCCAATATAGCCTGTTCAGGGCGAAGTTTTGACTCCAAGCCGTCCCATTTAGGCCCTCCTACTGCTCCAAAAAGAATCGCATCAGATCTTTCACACAAGGAAATGGTTTTATCTGGAAGAGGAATGCCTGTTTCGTCAATAGCCTTACCGCCTACAAGGCCTTCTTCAAAGGCAAATTCCATTCCGAATTTTTGTCCTGCTTTTTGGAGGGCTTTTTTTGCCTGAACGGTGATCTCCGGCCCTATTCCATCTCCAGAGAGAACAGCAATTTTATACATCTTGTGTCCCCCCTTGTTTTGCATAATTTAATAGTCCACCTGCATTAATTATTTCATTTATAAAGCCCGGAAATGGCCGTGTTTTAAAAGTCTTTTTTGTTGTTAAGTTTGCAATCAAGCCATTATCAGTATCTACTTCCAGTATATCGCCATTTTTTATATTTCCTAATGTTTCAGCTGATTCCAATATTGGAAGCCCTATGTTTATTGCATTTCTATAAAAAATCCTGGCAAATGATGAGGCTATGACACAACTTATCCCAGCAGTCTTAATGACTAATGGGGCATGTTCCCGTGAGCTCCCGCAGCCAAAGTTCTTGCCACCTACTATGATGTCACATACTTCAATCTTTTTAGTAAAATCCGGATCTATGTCTTCCATACAGTGTTGTGCAAGTTCTTTTGGGTCAGAGATATTTAAATACCTTGCCGGAATAATGACATCTGTATCAATGTTATCTCCAAAAACCCATGCCTTTCCATGAAATTTCACTTTAAAGCACCTCCTCGGGGTGGGCTATTCTGCCTTTAACAGCTGATGCTGCTGCTACTGCCGGATTTGCCAGGTAAATTTCACTTTCAGTATGTCCCATTCGACCAACAAAATTACGGTTTGTTGTTGAAACAGCTTTTTCACCTTTTGCCAATATACCCATATGACCGCCGAGACATGGCCCACAGGTTGGTGTGCTTACAGCAGCGCCTGATTCAATGAAAATCTCCATTATACCTTCTTTTATCATATCCATGTAAACTTGCTGTGTTGCCGGTATTACAATCATTCTCACAGATGGGTGGACTTTTTGTCCTTTCATAACCTTTGCAGCCATTCGCATGTCTTCAAGCCTGCCATTTGTACAAGAACCGATTACTACTTGATCTATTTTTACGCGGCTTGCCTCTCCGACTTCTACCGTATTTTCCGGAAGGTGAGGCAATGCTATTTGAGGCTGGATTTTTGAAACATCATAATCAATGATTTC
>DUTQ01000075.1 GCA_012841995.1 Thermoanaerobacterales bacterium
GCGGTTTTTTTTACGTAATGCATATTCCTCGTCGCTCTCCTTCTTCAAGAGAATATAATTTCGCGCATTAAGAGTTTTTGGATGTAAAAGTTTCCCTTTAGCTATAACATATTTAATAGTAGAATCTAAAGCCAAGATAAGAGCCTCGTCCAAATTTTCAATAGCCATGTCTCTGATTTTACCAATACCAGGGAAATTCCTTGTGGGCTCAATATAATCTGAAACGAAAATTACTTTATCAAGCATCTCCATATCTTTATCTCCGGTGGTATGTAATCTTATCGCTCTTAAAATATCATTATCACTAATGCCATATACCTTGCGGGCTACTGCGGCACCTAATGGACCGTGTATTAGCACCTTCTCGCGTTTTTGTATTTCATCTAAAAGTATACCAAAATCTTCTGCCATTTTCAACAAATGATCTTGTGGAACCTCTCTAGCACAATCATGGAAAAGCCCTGCAATTTTTGCTTTTTTAACATCACACTCATGTATAATAGCAAGTTCTTCCGCAGTTTCCATAACTTTTAAACAATGATCAAATCTCTTCTTTGAAAGGCTTTTTCTTAACTTCATAAGCATTTTTGCGTCAATAAACATTTTATTCACCTGTAAAGACCATGTTTTTTTATATGCAATTCTACACTTTCAGGCAGAAGATATTTTATAGAAATCCCTTGTTTAACTCGTTTCCTAATTTCAGTTGAAGAAATATCCATACCTGTTACTTGTAAAGGATAAACAACCTTGCCGTAAAGATTTTTTATCTGGATTAACTTCTGATCTAATTTTTCAATTGGATAACCAGGTCTTGTAGCTGCAATAAAAGTACAATAATTCAACACATCCCTAACATCTTTCCATGTCAATATGTCAAGCACTGCATCAGCACCACTTATAAAATAAAGAGCTGTGTCAGGCCCATAAATCTTCTTAAATTCACAGAGGGTGTCTACAGTGTAGGTTAAACCATGTCTATCAATCTCAACTCTTGAGACTTTAAAATATGGATTGCTGTTTATAGCAAGTATTGTCATTAAATATCTTTCTTCAGCAGGGGTTACTTCGTAATCTTTTTTATGGGGCGGATTACCTGCTGGAGTAAATATAACCTCGTCCAATTTAAAAGTAGTTCTTGCCGCTTCAGCCGTAACTAAATGTCCATAGTGAATAGGATCAAATGTACCTCCCATAACTCCTACCCTGTTCTTTATTTTCAAAGTTCGCTCTCCCCTTACTACACCAAATTAAAAAGATTATAACATATTTACAAAATATATTTCAATATAATCGAAGTTTTGGACTTTATTATTCCACATAATAAAACTCTGATTCTCCGATTTTCACTAAGTCACCTGGCTTGATTTTTTGCATTTTAAGGGCATCATCTAAACCGATTCTTTTAAAAGTATGCTGCAATCTTTTTACTGCCGATTCGTTGCCAAGATCTGTCATAGCCACTAACCGTTCGACTACTTTTCCGGATACATAAAACACATCTTTACGCTTTTCAATCTTAAACGGCTCTTCTTCCTCAACTCTATACTCTTTAATATCTTCTGTGGCTACCACTTTGGGTATTTGTTTCAACAGTTGATTTATGCAAAATATGAGTTCTTTAATACCTTGTCCCGTAACTGCCGAAACAGGTATTACTTTATAGCCCTGTTGTTCTAAAACCAGCCTACATTTTTCTAGCTGTTCTTTTGCTGAAGGCAAGTCAATCTTATTTGCAGCTATTATTTGCGGTTTTTTCGAAAGATCCTTTTTGTATTTGGCAAGTTCTTTGTTTATTATCATAAACCCTTCTAGCGGGTTGTTCTCCGCTCCTGACATATCTATTACATGGACAAGCAGCCTTGTCCTTTCCACATGTCTTAAAAATTCATGCCCTAATCCCTGACCTTCATGCGCTCCCTCTATTAGACCAGGGATATCGGCTATTACAAAGTTTATTCCTTCACCAGGTCCCAAATCTACTACTCCTAGATTTGGGGCTAATGTAGTAAAAGGATAATCAGCAATTTTCGGCCTTGCAGCAGTCATTCTTGAAAGTAAAGTTGATTTGCCAGCATTGGGAAGACCTATTAGACCTACATCAGCCAGTAGTTTTAATTCGAGTATAACCCATTTTTCTTCTCCAGGTTCACCTTTTTCAGCAAAATCAGGCGCTCTATGCACAGATGATGTAAACCGGGCGTTTCCCCTGCCACCTCTGCCTCCTTTAGCTACAACAAAGCTCTGACCATCATCTACTAAATCCGCTATAACCTTACCACTTTCTTCATCTTTTACGACAGTTCCGGGTGGGACACGTATAATTAAATCATCTGCATTTTTTCCTGTCTTGTTTGAGCCCTGGCCGTGTTCACCTCTTTTTGCTTTATAGTGGACCTTATATCTAAAATCCATAAGCGTAGTTAGGTTAGAATCCACCAAAAATATTACATCTCCACCCTTACCTCCATCCCCACCATTAGGGCCACCTCGCGGTACGAACTTTTCCCTTCGGAAAGCAACGATTCCATTGCCTCCATCACCAGCTTTAACATAGATTTTTGCCCTGTCAATAAACAAAGGTACATCACCTTTTTCAAAGTTTATTTTCTATATGAATAAATGTCTGATTCCTGTTAGAAAGCGAAATCATATCTTTCATTTTATTAATTTATGTAATATATTCGAAATCTATCCAACTTTGTTTTAAACTACCTATGAACTATGCTTATAAATCTGTCGTCTTTATTTGAATGGATTCGTATATTTGCCTTTCCTAAAACCAATTTTAAATCCTTCAATTCTGGCTCACAATTCATAATATCATCAGCAAGTTTTTTTACCTTATTTACAAACTTATCTGTTAATACTATGTTTTCTTGTAATTCAATATTTATATTGAATCCCTTTTCCTTGTAATAGTAATAAATTTCAAGCAAATAGCACAAGAGGTTGTAATCAAGTTCAAATAATGAATTAATACTCTCACTTGAATTTTTGAACTTATTTATGTATGCTAATGCTTTGTCATATTTTTTTAGCTGTATCATCGTCATGATAATCTGCATTTGATTTTGATAATCATGTTTTATCAAACTAAAAACTTTCAACAATGTTTTTTTAGTTGAAGCTATAGCTTTTTTATGAAAAAAGAAGATAAGTATACAATAAATTAAAAAAAGTATGCTAAAAATAATCTTTTTAGTCATATCACCTATAAAGTATATTATAGCTATACCTAAAGTAGCTTGTACAATTAATGAAGTAATAAAAAGCACAGGCTTGTTCAAAAAACCAAATCCTTTCATAAAAACAAACTAATACTTTATTCTATAAATTTTGGCAATATCCTTTTTGTTGTGAGTAATTGTTGATTTGAGTTTTTGAACAAAATAGAAACAAATACTTTCTTAAACCCGTATAATTAAATTTTATTTTAAAGAAATTTAGTTTTTCTTACAGTTATAAAAAAAGCTCCTTATGGAGTAAAGGAGCTTACACTTCAGCATAAACATTGGCAAGTTTTTTATCTTTACCTTTTTGTTCAAACTTAACAACACCATCCGTTTTAGCAAACAAGGTATGGTCGACTCCCATTCCCACGTTCTTTCCGGGATATATCTTCGTGCCTCTCTGCCGAATAATAATACTGCCAGCACTCACAAATTGGCCATCAGCACTTTTAACACCAAGTCGTTTGGATTCACTATCTCTTCCGTTTCTTGTGCTACCCATTCCTTTTTTCTTGGCAAATAGTTGTAGATTCATCTACAGCACCTCCTTTTTTGACTCTATTTTTATATAATCAGGATAGGATTTTGCAATATCTTTAATGCCTAGGCAAACTGTTTCAAGAATAACATATGCTATATCTTGTGACTTTTGATTTAACTTGGCAGGTAGTTGTATTCGGAAATAGCCCTCTTCTTTTATTAGTATAGGATCTATACCAGCTACTTTTTCTATTCCAAGAACACATGTCTCAGCCAATGCTGACACACCTGCGCAGACAATATCACTTCCATATTCAGCATAATCTGCATGACCTATAATATTTAAGCCTATTAAATTTCCTGACAGTCCTCTATTAATTTGTACTTTAATCATTTTTAGATAAAATACGCCTATGCCTCTATTTTTTCAATCATTATCTCTGTATATGGTTGCCTGTGTCCTTGCTTTTTACGATAGTTTTTCTTTGGTTTATACTTAAAGACGATTATTTTTTCCCCTTTACCATGTTTTTGGATATTTGCTATAACCTTAACATTTTCTAGCCATGGTGTACCTACTTGGAGTTTATCATCTTTTGATACTGCCAAAACAGTATCAAACTCTACCTTTTCTCCTTCAGGAGCAGGGAGTTTTTCAACCTTAAGAATATCTCCTTCTTCTACTTTATATTGCTTTCCGCCGGTCTCAATAATTGCATACATATATTTTCATCCTCCTTATACTCGCCGGAAACAGGTAAAATATTTTTTTAAAACCAGTCCCGTGCGGTGGCCGGCATCACGAACCACCTTTGTTATTTTAGCACATGTAAAGCTAATATGTCAATTTAAAAGATTATTTAGGAAAATGCCATACCAATGACTTATTTGCTTTTTCAGATGAGGCTCTTTTTAATTCTGCAATTTCTCGTAACTCAACCACATTAGCTTTTTCTAACAGATCAACTACATTATCTTTCTTAAATTGTTGTACAGCAACAACACCACTTTCATTGTCTAAATCATAATTTATTTCTTCTGATGAATATTCTTCTGTTGATTTTTTATTTATTTCAGTTTTGATTTCACCTTCCTTTTTCTTAACTTCATTTTTTCCCTTGCTTTTTATAACATCTTTTAAATTTTTTCCATCATGTTTCTCTTTTAGTGAATAATTCCCCCTGCTCCCCTGAAGAAATGCAGTTAATCCCAATATGTTTGCCAAAAGCAAAATATAGATTAAGGACATCATATTTTCATCGATTCTCTTCTCCAAGTTTTTTATAATAGACATACTGATTCCCCCTCTATAGAAAGTCTAAATAAAAAATCCAATGTTAACTCCAGTGTAGAAAGCAATGTTATTTTTCTTCATAATATTATATTATGCAGCTTTAAGTTTATTCGTTAAGATTAGGTCAAAAAATAACAGGCACACGCCTACTTTAAATTGGCTAATAATAGCAATATTAGCACGATAAATACAATAATTGTATCATTGAAAAATCTCTATATTACTAATGGCTAGTGTTACTTCTATAAGCTTTTTAAAACTCCCTTAACAAAGCCTTCATTTATTCATAAATTGTTCAATGTACTCTGCGTTACGTGTTACATTGTCATTATGCCCTTTTGGGTCTCAACTACTTTGAGTATTTGCTCTTCCTCACCATTTTGTGCATTTATATATATATAGAATCGTTCCTCTCCAAGTTTTGCATCAACCTCATAACAAAGCCTTTCTTTTAGCGATGGATCAGGAATAAGAGCAAGGCGAACTTTATTGACTCTTAAGTTTTTACTCAATATTTTCATAATATCTTGTTTGCTAAATTTTACTTTATCAAACTTTCTTTCGGTATGAAAAGTATAGTAAGCTACAGTATCAGCACCTACTACCTGACCATTATCAAGAGCAATTTCAACTTTTATAAAATCAGGGTAGAGTAGTATCTCTTCAGATGTAGGGACAAACGTAAAAGTAACGGTGTTATCTTCTTTTAAATAGCCGGTAGCCTTCATGTTGTCAAATCCTCGAGAGTTAAGGAAAGTATTTGCCTTATCTTTTGCTTCGTCTACGCTAATTTTTTGTTCTTCTATCTTTCTTGTATTTAAAAACCATAAGACATGCCCGCCTTGTTTGCTGACATCCGCAACTATATTTGGAGAGTTAGATTTGCCTCTTTTAAACTCTATACTGTAAGCAGGTATTACACCTTTGACTTTACCTGTTACTTTTATATCGTATTTATTATTGTTCCGACCGATTATGAATTTTTTAGCAATATCTTGAGCTTCAGTTTCTGTAATGATCTTGTTTTTCAAACCTTTTGGTCTAATCTCTTCTGTATGATCAGAAAAAGGACCATCATAAGTGATAGTAGGCGCCTCTTTTTTAAGTTTTTGATCAATGTTAGCAAAATCTTCTGCAATGCCTGATTGGAGATCTTGTGTTTTACCCTTTAGAAATGTCTGATTTTCCCACTTAATTCGGCCAGATGCAACTTTTTCTTGAATTTTTCGAAGCTGTTTATTTAAAGTTGCAGAATTATCTTTAAATACCTCCATCTTTTTCCACTCGTTAGCAGTTATCTCATTATTTTTAACCGCTTTCTGAGCTAATGTGTAGGAGAAGTCACCCAGTTGTGCAAAAAATTTTTGACAGTTTGTCATATCCTGCTGCCCCAATGGCAACGACGATAGGTTTTCTCTTGCTGCTTCAGCTTGATGCCATATTGTGGTTAAAGTCATGATTCGCTGCTGGTTTGAAGATGTGACCATACACTTGGAAATCAAAATATTTATGTTATTTACCCGATCGATAAGATTATAAAAGCAACGTTGGTGTGCTGCTTCTAATGCATTTTGTGCAGAATACGCTCTGCTTGACATTACCCACAAACTGATAATAATGCCACCAATTATAAGCAGGGCAACAATCCAACTATTTCTTTTATTCAAAGATATCCCTCCAATAAAACATATTATTTCCCAAAAACATGGTTGCCAAGTTGTGTTATTATTCGACGAGTCCAGATCCACGGGTGTACCTTTTTATATGGATTCCAAAAAAATAAACTCCCATAAGTCGGATCCCAGCCATTTATAGAATCACGTGCTGCGTTAAAGTTTGCTCTTGATGGATACTGTACCCATAATTGTCCATTGCGGACAGATTCAAAGGCACCTGGCTGATAAATTACACCAGCCACCGTTCCAGGGAATTTAGGGCTTTTTACTCTATTAAGTATTACCGCCCCAACTCCTACCTGGCCTATATAAGGTTCCCCACCTGCTTCACCTGATATGAGTCTTGACAAGAGTAAATAATCAGCACCACGGGCTGAAACAGCGTAACCTATATTTTCCGCCTGTGCCCTATTTTGCTGTAAATTATATAACATAAACAACATTGAAACTACTAAAAGAGATAGCAAAATCCACTTCCATCTTTTTACTAATAATTTTTTCAATTATATCACCCTCTTCAACATGTTTAGTTTTATTTTGCGTATTTTCCATTTAGTTATACTGACACTCTTTTAAACATTTTAATCATATAATAATTTAGGGGAAAATTTAAAAGGGGGAAAGGTCAATGGAAAATACAACAGGCAAAACAAGTAAAACCAATAAAGATTGCCAACCGCCGAGGCAGCGTCATAACCCCTATAATCTTTTTTTAATACTTATACTTTTAATAAACTCTTTTGGCATTTCTAATAATATTAAAAAATTAAAATCAAGAAACAGCAATGAGGAGGTAAAAAAGAAATGAGAATATCGTCGATTTCCGATGAAGATATTCAATTATTAAAAGCTATAAAGCCATTTATGAGCTCGAAAAGTAAAGGCTTACTTGACATATTCATAACCATTATAAACATCTTCAAACCCGAAAGCCCTGAACAAACATTAAATATCGAAGCACTAACAGAATTTTTGACATTATTACATGAATCCTTTGAAACACAAAAGCTTGCTACTTCTAATAAAGATAGCATTGAGGAAATAAAAAAGGAGAATGGAAAAGCGCCATCAGAAAACGTAAAAGATATAGAAAACCTATTAAATACACTGGCAAAAGAAAAATCAGATAAAGAATAACTGACAAACCTTGTATTAAAATTTAAACCAATTACTCAAGGGCTTTGTTTGCATTCTAATAGAATGAGTTTATTTACTCATTAGTTAAAATCGATTCCAGAGTTAAAATTGTTTTTAGTGTAGAACCTCCTACTCGGTGAAGATGACGGCATAAGTAAAACCGTTATTATTCTTAAGCCCGAGCCAAACTTAGCAGGGGCAGTGTGCAGAACTTTCGACATAAGCAGGATGTCGAATTGCCCACAAGTTCTGCTTAAGTGCAAGCCAGTCTTTAGGATAACAGGTCTTACTTTTAGAAAAGGTGCCACCACCTTCACCGTAATTACTTTTACACGGAATCAAAATTAATTTATATATGTTCATTTTTGTATCGTACTTTGCATATACTTAATCTAGTTATAAAGTGGGGGGTGCCTAATTTGTGGGAAAACATAGAAAAAGCTGGAAGGAAATTACAAGAACAGATGGAGGAACTCAAGAAAAACCTTTGTGAAGCTAGATTTACCGGTAAATCTTTTGACGGTAAAATAATAGCAACAGCAAATGGTCTCGAAGAAATAGTAGAAATAAACTTTAATTGTGACATAAAATCTGAAAATATAATCGAGCTGGAAAAATCTATCCTAGACGCAGTAAACAATGCTTTAGATAAAGTCAGAAACTCTTTAGAAGAGCAAGCGCGCAAATTTACCGAAGGCTTTAATTTTAATGATATCGATTGAAGGGGGGCGTTTTATTTGGAGCAAGATAAAAATCCACATTTAAAAACAGATTTACTTTCTACTGTGCTTGATATAATTCAAGGGCAAAGGGGCAAAAACATCAATGAATTGATAAGCCTACTGGCGTTAAGCAATCTATTGGGAATCATTAGCTTTTTAAATATTCAAGACCTCCAGTTTGATTTAAAAAGCTCCTCTTCTAAATATGATTCTTCGGAACTTAAGGATATGATCTCAAGTTTATTAGCTTCAATGAGTGATTTATCGTCAGATAAAAAAATAAATCCGGCTATGCTCATGAATTTAATGAAAGCGTTTTCTTCAGATAATAGCTCTGAAAATAAGAAAAAAAATAGCAACAGTGATAAAGTTAAAGAATAACCATTTTCATGGTTATTCTTTATTAAGTGGCGCCCAATATGGACAGTATTACAAATATTAAGTTTTTTTACTTGTTTAGTCATCGGCAAAGAATAGGAGAATTAAAATCAAAAACAGTGCAAATGCCCATCTGCTTCCAAATCCGCCAAATCCGCCACCCATCGTATCAGCCATATTAAACCCTCCTTTTTTGTTGTAATGTAATATATTCCGTAAAACCTTATAGTGTTACTTAAGTTTATATTTTTAAAACTTGTATTCTGTTATATTAAGCTTGCTTAATCATCAGCAAAAAACAACAGAATCAATATTAAAAATAAAGCAAATACCATCTGTCTATTAAATCCTGGTCCACCCATTTACCTTACCCCCTTTTTTATATCCCTGATATACTATATGCAGTGTAGGATATATAAGGTTACAATATTTCCTTTGATACCTTATTACCTCATTTCTTTGTGCATTGCTTTATATGACTTCTATTGTCTTGTTTTAATTATCTTTTTTAAATGCTTGTTAAAACGACCATCAGAACATATATTGTTCAGCTAATTTTAGGACTTTCTCATTTTTCGGGGGGTTTTCCACTATATATACTAACATTGATTCGCTTTCGTTTCGCTCCAATAACCAACATCGGCGCAACAGACATGCTGGACAAACAAAAATTCAGCCCTAGCTGGGCTGAAGAATGGTTTAATAGAACAATCTATCAAAATGAGTTTTTAATATGATTTAATTTAAAAGATCTACCGTCGAAAAATATGTCTATTACATCAAATCTCAAGTTTTCAAATCTGATCTTATTTTCATTTAAAAAATTCAAAGCTGTCTTTCTTATTTTTTGCTGTTTTGGATAGTTAACTGCTTCCATGCCCATCCCAAAGCTATCACTTCTTCGTGTTTTTACTTCAACAAAAACAATTGTTCCTTCTTTTTTTGCAATTATATCAATTTCACCAAAACGGCAACGATAATTTACAAATAAAATACTGTATCTATTTTTTTTAAAAAAATCTACAGCCTTTTGTTCACCTAATTTACCGAGTTGTTTTCTATCCATTTTAAATTTCCAACCCTTTTACAGAAAAGCTTTTTCTATGTATTGGGCACCGACCAAATTTTTTAATTGATTCTATATGTTCTTTAGTACCATAACCTTTATTGCGACAAAAACCATATTGTGGATAAACCCGGTCATAAGCTCTCATTATCTTATCACGCTCTACCTTGGCAATTATTGAAGCAGCCGCAATACAAGCACAAATTTTATCGCCGCGAATAATAGACTTTTGTTGTATTGTTATTTCTGGTATTTTCACCGCATCAACAAGTACGAAATCGGGTTTGGGATTAAGTTTAGTTACTGCAGTTTTCATGGCAATCAAAGTTGCTTTCAAGATATTGTATCTATCAATAAAAGCTTCATCAACTACTTCAAACGCATAAGATATTGCATTTTTTTTAATTTCTTCATATACTTTTTGCCGCTTTTTTTCACTCAAAAGTTTAGAATCTTTTAAGTCTACTATTCTTTTATCAAGTGGAAGAATTACAGCTGCCGCTACAACTGGTCCTGCCAGCGGACCCCTACCAGCTTCATCAACACCCGCTATAAACTCAAAACCATTTTTATGTAAATCTCTTTCCATTTCAAATAATTTATATATACGTTGTTCTTCTTTTTCTAAATCAAACATAAAAAATATCCCCCAGCAAAAACATTCTAATAGTCTGCCCAAAAGTCTTGTTCATCAGGCCTTTCTAAAGAAATTCTTCCCAACTTTCCCTGACGGAACTCACTCATTATTGTCCTAGAACTTCTCTTTACATCAAATTCACTTTTTGACAATAAAAATCCACGGTTTTTGGCAATTTGCTCAAGAACCTGTATAGGACTATTACCTTTATATCCATTCAGCTCAATATTATATCGTGCAATTAAATATTCAGGATAATTTATTACCAAATATTTTATTAAAATCTGAGAAA
>DUTQ01000076.1 GCA_012841995.1 Thermoanaerobacterales bacterium
TATGACAAGTAGCATTATTCCCGAAAGTAGGCTTAAATTTGCTCCTATATCATCTGCAAGCATGCCTAGATCCTTTAAGAGTTCTTTATGCTCTTTAGTTATTGTAGTACCTTTTTCTATCAAAACTTGGTTTTTTGCAATCTTAACAGGCTCTATAGATGCCATTGCCTCTCTCTGTTGGACTTCGGTAGCCTCCCTATCATAAACCATATTTGGCCTTATAACCGAAAATGCTATATCCTGAGCAACACTTCTTGCCTCTCGAGAAATTTTCATATTGCGAAATTGGTCTATGATATAAGTCTTTGCTCTGTCTATAGATTCTTCTTTTACACCATCTTCCATGACTTCTTCCATAACTGCTTTTGTTATTGTTTCAAGTTCTGTTAAACCAGTATTATCCATAGTAATAACAGTAGCAAATGTCTCATCTGAAAGCGGATAGAGCTTTTTAAGATCATCAATTTTTTCCCTATTACTCAAATAATCTTTAGCACGAACTTCTCTTATGTCTTCAAACATTTTGGTTATTTCATTCTTTATTTGTACAGTAATGTTGTGATCAATCGTATATTTTTTAGGCACTGCATCAGCTGCAGCTTGCCGTAATTTTTCTGTCGCAATAGTGTTTATGCCATCTTTTGTTGCTCGTATATCTTCCTGAACTACTTGGCCTATCTTTAAATTGTATCTTTGAGGGATTACATTTATATAAATTATGCTTGTCAATGCAAAAAAGAAAAAAAGTCCCAGAACCACCTTACGGAACTTCTGATTTTGAAGCAAGGTCTCACAGGACTTTTTAAGGCTCTTGTTTATGCCTATAGCCACACAATCACCCCTTATTTCGCTGGCATTTCTTTTCATACTTTTCGTAGGCTTTGATAATTCTTTGCACCACTTCATGTCTTACTACGTCTTTATCGCTTAAATACGTGAATTCAACACCCTTTACACCATTTATTATTTTACGAACTTCTTGTAAACCAGACCTGATTCCATTTGGAAGGTCTATTTGTGTCATATCTCCCGTTACTACAGCCTTTGAGCCAAAGCCAAGCCTTGTTAAAAACATCTTCATCTGCTCTGTAGTGGTGTTCTGGGCTTCATCGAGAATTATAAAAGAATCATCAAGAGTTCTACCTCGCATATATGCCAATGGCGCTATTTCAATCAGATTTCGCTCCATTAGACGCTGAAAGGATTCTACTCCTAATATATCATAAAGTGCATCATAGAGTGGCCTAAAATATGGATCTACTTTGTCTTGAAGATCTCCAGGTAGAAATCCCAGCTTTTCTCCCGCTTCAACCGCAGGTCTTGTCAGTATAATTCGGCTAACTTGTTTTTCCTTAAAAGCTGCTACAGCCATAGCCATAGCTAAATAAGTTTTTCCTGTACCAGCAGGCCCAATACCAAAGCTTATATCGTTTTCCTTTATGGCTTGAACATAAATTTTCTGACCAATGGTCTTAGGTTTTACAGGTTTTCCCCTATGAGTGTGGCATATGACATCATCATATAATTCAGTTATCTTATATTCTTGGCCGTCTTTTGTAAGACGAGCAAAATACTTTACATCAGAAACAGTCAACTGATTACCACCCTTTAACACATCTAATAATCGGTAGAAAAGCCCTTGGACCATATCTACGCTATCTTTGTCGCCTAGAATGGAGATATCGCCATCACGGGTTATCACCCTTACATTGAATTCTTCTTCGATAAATCTAACATTTTCATCCATACTGCCAAATAAAAAGGGCATGCTGTTGACATTTTCAATAATAACTCTAGCTTCCGCCAGATTTTTCGCCAAAATTTCTCCTCCCTGTTATTTAATTTGACGCTGTAAGCCTATATCCTCTAATACCTCAAGCGTCAGAGATCCTATAACATGCTTTTTATCATTATCTAGTGTAAAATCGATGGACCTTTTATTTATCTTAGCATCACTTTCAAGCTTGTTGATTTCCTGTTCCAGCTGTTCTTCAGCCTGTTTGATAGCTTCCTTCATGCCTATAAAGCGTTCTTTTTCTTCAAGTTCTATATAGGTAATAGAACTTAACCCCACATCCCCAAAAATCTTGGGCAGTAATTGTATTTTTCTTGTTACTTTTTTATCATAAAGTGAATATGGAATTGCTCCTAATTGAAACCTTAAAGCTCGATTCCCTACATTAATTCTATATGCTTTTTTTGTATTACCTGTTGGAAATTTTTCTTTTTTTACAAGGGGGACTTTAACAACTTTTTGATACCATACTCTAGCTCTTACAATGCCTTTAGCATGAACTAATACTTCCTGCTGTTCTTCTTTTTTCTCTTCATCCAAATCATTCGATTTCAGGGTAAGCCTGCCAGAAATTATAACGTCACCACGGCTGACTGTATCTCCTGGCTTTACCATGGCCTCCCCTTTAAATGGCAATATTTCTTCAATTATGCCATCTTTTGAAGCTATTATATCACAAGGTTCATTTTGTTCAAGCTCTGGAGGCATTTGCTTTTTAACCAATTCCACTATAACTTGTGATCCTTTTATTTGAAGTTCAGCCCAGGCAATCTCTTTGTACTTAATTAATATTTTATCAAGGTAATACTCCTTGTCAATCCTGTGTTTAAATGTTCCCTTTTTTATTCCCCAATTCATTAAATCTCTTTTTATGCTGCTCTTTAGCTTATTGTCGTCTGTTTTTACTTCAATACCCCACACCAGTGATGACAGTAGATATACTGCTAGTATGAATAACGCTGCACCTGTTAAAAGAATCTTTCTTTTTTTTAATTTTAAAATTGAGAAAAATAGTCCTGCTCTTCCTACAATAACTAAACGACACCCGGTTTTTTTTGCAAATCGTGCAAGTCTTGTAAAGTCTTTTATACCACTTTTTGCAAAAAGCACATTGTTTTCCGGTTTGGTTATGTCCCACAAATAAAGACCATTTAGAGCAGCCTGATTAAGGAGTCTTTCACAATATTCTCCCGATATTTTAATAATAACATACCCTCTTAAATAATTCCATAGTTTAATGAGCAACACAAACACGCCCTCCTTAATCAGTCTTCAAATTCAATTGTCTCAAGTTTGCCTTCAACTGTAATTTCATCTACAATTATTGATTTTATTACAAGCCCTTTCCCCTTGATAGCAACAACACCTGAAGTAGTTTTTATGCGCACAAGATCCTTGCTGTATTCGATTATCCCTTTGTGATTTTCCAAAAATATAGATATTTTACCGGTTATTATAATCCTTGAAAGGTCAAGGACTATATCTTTTGGTAAATCCAAGGCATCTGAAATCTTTTGCTTAAATTCCTCTTTCATGAAAACACCTTCTATGTCTTTAAGATTAAACAATTTGCTTTATTTAATTTATTCGATACAAACTAGATTAATTACTGATTAATGTGGCTTTATTGTATGCCAATAAAAAATTCACCTCCATAGGCGTGGATAAATCCATGGCCTATAGAGGTGAATTTTTTTCATACATTTAATTTTACAATTTTCTATTGATTATACATCTTATTATAAATGAAAGATGCAATAATTGCCGGTAAAAATACGAAACTAATTACTAAAACCGTATCAATCTTTTTGGGTAGTGGCCAAGCAAAAAATATAAGTGTAAAAACATATAAGATTATCCCAATAACCCCAGCGATTAAGCCAAAATTATCTTGATTCATAAATATCCCTTCCCCGTATTTCTTATTTTTTGAAACTAGTTTTTTAAGTAAAAATTACTAAACAGTTTTTGGTGTGCTAGTCTTATGTATTTCCTCAAAGAATTGTATTTCTTCATCAGTTGGTTCAGTCAACAATGAGACAACTACA
>DUTQ01000077.1 GCA_012841995.1 Thermoanaerobacterales bacterium
CATAAAATGGAGCACAATCAGGCAGCATTGCTATCACAGCTTACAGATGGTGTTCATCTACACACAGTAGAGGCACTGAATAAAGACAGCATAACAAAGGCTGAAATGCTTTTAAAGAAAAAGGGCATCCTCTTGGAATAATATGTTTGATATTGACTATTCACCTGTATATACAGTATAATATAATCAAAATAAAAATCTAATGAAAGAAGGTCTAGTTACAATGAAAACAAGAGATTTAGTTATAGGTGCCCTTCTTACAGCATTAGCACTTATTATCCCGATTTTTTTCGGAAGTTATCTTAGAATTTATATACCTCCATTTTCAGCTACTCTTGCATCACATGTGCCTACAATGATTGCATTCCTTATAAGCCCTGCTGTAGCCATTATGGTAGGTTTGGGTTCTTCATTGGGCTTTTTAATTATGATGGGCCCTGTTGTCGCCGCCCGAGCATTTATTCACGTATTTTTTGGACTAGCCGGTGCACTGCTTGTTAAAAAAGGGTTTTCATTTGAAAAAGCCCTTATTGCCACAGCACCTATACATGCAATAGGTGAAGTCCTTGTAGTGCTTCCCTTTGGCTTTACCTTTAACCAAGCGCTTATAATGGTAGGCATAGGTACACTACTTCATCATACACTTGATGGGGTAGTAGCGGTTGTACTTGCAAGATTGGTCCTTTCAGGAGTAAAACTTGCCAATAATGTATCAAATTAAATTTTTTTACAATTTTATTTAATACTTTTTCTGCCCCCTTTATCACATGGGGGGCATTTTTTATTTAATCTTAAGATTTTATTGACATTTCCCTAACGTGTTCTTCATATTTGCTTATTATAATAAAACCATACAAACAAAAAATAATTTAAAAAGGAGTTGACAGTAAATGTTAAAAAAATCAGTTGTAGTTGCTTTAGTAGGTTTGTTAATATTGGGTCTTGCTTCAGTGGCTATTGCGGCTCCCGGTGGAATGTGGAGAGGAAATTCAAATCGTGCTAGTGTTAATAATGGAAATGTAAGACCACTAATTACACAGCTTAACCTTTCAGATGAGCAGTATAATAAGATACAGGGCATACACAACAACTATTTTGAAAAGCTGCAGAGCATTAGAAATGATATTTTTACCAAGGTTTCAGAAATTAGAACCCTCATACTTCAAAAAAATCCTGATGAAAAGGCCATAGAAGCAAAGCAAAAAGAAGTTGACGAAATACGCAGCCAAATGGCAGACCTAAAGCAAAAAAAATCAGATGAAATCAATAAGGTTCTAACCGAAGAGCAGCTTGAAAAGCTAAACAGTTTAAGGGGAAGTGGCCGTGGTGCCGGCACTGGCATGGGAATGGGAAAAGGTGTCGGCAGAGGTCGTGGAATATGTGGAAACTGTGGTTTAAATACGAATTTAAATAAATAATAAAGAGTAAAGTGTCACAGGGAAGGTTTTTTATAAGCCTTCCCAACCTTCATTTTCCCTTTCGTTTGTATAGAATTTTAACACGCTTTTGATAAATGATTGAAATAGCATGTTTGATGTTGTTATAATATAAAGTGAAATTGCAAATATAAGTTCAGTTTTAGGTTTTACAGAGGAGATTGCCATGGGTAAAAATAAAATTCTTGTTGTTGATGATGAGATAAAATTGCTTGCACTTATTAAAAATTATCTTGAAAAGGAAGGCTTTGTCGTTTTTGCCGCTGATGGAGGACAAAAAGCGCTAGACATTTTTGAAATACAAAAGCCTGATTTGGTTGTTCTTGATATTATGATGCCAGATGTGAGCGGATATGATGTATGTAAGAAAATATGCGCTGTTTCCAAAACCCCCGTGATTATGCTTACGGCAAAGGCTGAAGAAATAGACAAGCTTCTGGGTCTTGAACTCGGTGCTGATGATTATATTACAAAGCCATTTAGTTTAAGGGAGCTTACTGCAAGGATTAGGGCTGTGCTTCGCCGCGTAAACCGTCAATCCGAACACAACACAGAAAGTGAAATCCCGGATCATTTGTTGGAATATCAGGATATAAAACTGGACATTAAAAAAAAGATGGTGACAAGAAATGGTGAAGTAATAGAACTGACACCTACCGAATACAAGATACTCGAAATGCTTATTTCCAATCAAGATATGGTCTTCTCAAGGCTTCAAATATTAGAACAAGTGCTTGGTGATTACTATGAAGGGTATGATAGGTCTCTTGATACACATATAAGCAATTTGAGAAAAAAACTAGGCGATGATCCAATTAAACCGAATTATATAAAGACTGTTTACGGCATGGGATATAAGATGGGAGGCTAACATGAAAAGGTTTGGAATCAGTTATCGCATCACTGCATCACTTATAATAACTGCTCTTTTAACAGCTGGTCTATCTATTTTCCTTTTTTACGGCCTCACGAAACAAGCTTTTACTAATTATGTAACACAAAGTCAGCTTAAACAGGGGCAAGAGTTAAGCCTTTTATTGGGAAATGTTTATGACCAAAGTGGTTGGAATGGAGTGCAAACTATTATTTCAGGGCAGGCCATGATGAGACAAAGACCGAATAATGGTAATATGCATGGAGGCGGTAAAGGTTGGAAGGCTAAAAGCACAACTGATTTTGATATTGTAGTGACTGACCTCGAAGGAAATATTGTGGCATCAACAAAAGATGTTGAAGATATCTCACACAAATCTACCAAAAAGCTTCAGCTCCCCATCTATTCCGGTAACAAACACATCGGAAATCTCACTATGCAATTACCGATAAGCCCTGTTGAGGAAAGTCTAGAGAATGTCTTCTCTAATACGATTTCAAAGTATTCGTTTCTGGCTATAATCTTCGGTGTTTTTGTTGCTCTTATAGCAGGAATAATCATTTCAAATAAACTGGTTAAGCCAATTAAACAGCTTTCATCTGCGGTGCGGCTTTTTGCACTTGGAAAAAGGGATGTTGGCTTGAAGGTTGAAAGTGAAGATGAGCTTGGAGCCCTTGCCAATAATTTCAATATAATGGCTGATAAAATCAAGACATCAGAAACATTGAGAAAAAACCTCACAGCAGATGTTGCACATGAACTTAGAACCCCTCTTTCAATAATGAGCGGAACATTGGAATCAATTCAGGCCGGTATAATGGAACCGACTGTAGAAGTATTACTTTCACTTCAAGATGAGACTGTGCGAATGTCTCGACTCATAAAGGACCTTTCTGATTTAAGTAGTGTTGAAGCAGGTAGTCTAACCCTAAACCGTGTAGAGATTTATCCTTTTGAGTTGAAGGATAAATTCTCATATTTTGAGTTTGTAACAAATCTCAAGGGAATCGAATTTGTTCTGGATATCCCTGAAGATTTACCCAAAATATCTGTTGATGTTATTAGGATAGTCCAAGTCATAACAAATTTACTTAACAATGCCTTAAGCCATACAAAATCTGGCAAGATTGGGCTTATTGCACTAAAAGCAGAAGATGGAGTGCTTTTTAGCGTAAAAGATACAGGTTCAGGTATAGAGCCCAAGGATATCCCTCATGTTTTTGAACGGTTTTACAGGAGTGAAAAATCCCGTTCACGCAAAACCGGTGGTATGGGCCTAGGGCTTTCCATTGCTAAAGGATTAGTTGAAGCACACGGAGGGAAAATGTGGGTCGAAAGCTGCAAAGATGTGGGAACTGAATTTAAATTTATCATTCCAGCAGCTTGATAAGATGTTTAATGACAAGGGGACATTTCGTTAGTCATCCCGAAACGTCCCCTTGTCACTTTCTTTTATCTTCTCTTGCGAAATTAACAATTCTATGCCTTCGCATTATTTATGCTCTTATTTATAGCTCTGCTATTTCCTCACATGTGTACATCTTTATGCCTGCATTTTTTAGAACTTCTACGGCCTTCTGGGGGGATTCCACGCGTAATAATATCAAAGCTTTGTCTCCATTTCGCTTGATAAATGAATACAGGTATTCTATGCTTACATCAGCTTGTTGCAGTATCTGAAGGGCATTGTTTAGCCCCCCGGGCCTATCGGCAACTTCCACGGCCAATACCTCCGTGGTGCTGACGGGAAATCCCGCTTTCTTCATGACTGCAAGAGCTTCATCCGGCTTATCTACTATCATTCGAAGGATTCCAAATTGAGTAGTATCTGCAATGGATATGGCACTGATATCTATGTTGTTTTTTGAAAGTGTTTCACAAGCAGCAGCTAATCTCCCGGGCTTGTTTTCCAAAAAAACCGATATCTGTTTAACAAACATAATGATCCTCCCATCTTTATTATAGTTTCCTCTTGTCTATTACTCTTTTAGCCTTGCCTTCACTTCGCTCTATAGTATGGGGTTCTACCAACCGAACATTGACATTAATACCCAAGGTGGTGTAAATATTTGATGCTATCTTTTTCCTTATATCTTCCAGTTTTCTCACTTCATCGGCAAAGAGTTTCTCGGAAACCTCTACTCGTATTTCAAGAGAATCAAGGTTATCCGTCCTGTCAACAATAAGCTGATAATGTGGTTCTGTTTCTCCTACAGCCATTAAGACACTTTCAATCTGTGATGGAAACACGTTTACACCGCGTATTATCAACATGTCATCGGTTCTGCCCATTATTTTCCCTAACCTTGCAAATGTCCTGCCACAAGGACAGGGCTCATAATTTAAAGATGTAATATCTCTTGTCCTATAGCGTATTACAGGCAGTGCTTCTTTGTCAATTGTAGTGATAACTAGTTCGCCCTTTTGCCCCGGAGGCAGTGTTTCACCGGTTACCGGATCAATTATTTCCGGTATGAAGAAATCTTCAGATATGTGCAAGCCATTTTGATAGCTACACTCACAAGCTACACCTGGACCGATTACTTCGCTCAAGCCATAAATATCGTGTGCTTTTATGCCCAGTTTTTGCTCAATTTCTTTCCTCATGTTTTCAGTACACGGTTCAGCACCAAAAATGCCTGCCTTTAGCTTGATTTCATTGCGATCTAATCCCATTTCTTCTATTGTTTCCGCAATATGCAGAGCATAAGATGGTGTGCATGCCAATATGGTTGTCTTTAGATCTTTCATGAGCATTATTTGTCTCTTTGTGTTTCCGCCAGAAACGGGTATAACCATTGCTCCTAACTTTTCTGTCCCATAATGAAAACCCAGTCCGCCTGTAAAAAGACCGTAGCCATAAGCCACCTGTACTACTGAATTCTTTTTGCCACCTGCCATTGTAAGACAGCGGGCAATGAGTTCAGCCCAATTTGCTATATCTCTACGAGTGTATCCAACTACTGTGGGCTTTCCAGTAGTACCTGAAGAAGCATGGATTCTTATTATCTCACTTTCTGGTGTTGCAAAAAGCCCATTCGGATAATTATCTCTAAGATCTTGTTTTGTGGTAAACGGCAATTTTTTTAGATCATCAAGAGTTTTTATATCCTCAGGAATTATACCAGCTTGTTGCATTTTATGCCTATAACTTTCAACATTGTGATAAACCAAGTCAATTGTCTCTTTTAGTTTTTGTAATTGGTATGCCTTTAGTTGTTCTCTTTGCATACACTCTCGGGTTTTGTTCCAGTACAATTTAAACCACCCTCTTAAGCTTTCATGTTAGATTAGTTAATTGCTTTTATTCCTTCCTCAAAGGCCTTAAGATTTAGTTCCACAGTATGAGGCGGAACTATATCTTTTATGGTCTTTACCCAAATATCCTTTTCAAAACACAGCATTTTTGAAAGTGCACCCAAAAGCACTGTGTTTACGGCTTTGGGGTTGCCGCAGTTTTGAGCAATTTCTTTAGCGTCAATCATAAAAGTATTTACTGATTTTTTGAGTTTTGCCTCAATGTTATCAGGGTATTTTTGAAACCCTAATGTAACCGTAACCGGGGAAATTTCTTGGTTATTTGAGATAATAGTGCCTTGCTTTTTCAAATACTTTATCCATCTAAGTGCCTCTAATTTTTCAAATGACAATATATAATCTGCTTTCCCCTCCCCTACCAAGGGTGAGCTCACTTTATCCCCAAAGCGTACATGTGTTACAACACTTCCTCCTCTTTGGGCCATGCCATGCACTTCAGAAACCTTAACATCATACCCGCTCTTTAAGGCAACCTGACCAAGAATGCGGCTCGCAAGAAGCGTTCCTTGACCTCCTACCCCGACAATCAATATTCCGGTATTTTCCATTAATTTCACCACCTAAAAGCTTGTATTTGAATACATTGCGTTATAGCTCAACTATTGAAGCCGTCGGGCAAATTTTGGCACAAAGGCCACACCCGTTGCACATGGTTTTATCAATAAACACACTGACTTCATTCATTATAGCGGGGCATCCAAGTTTGATACATTTTTTGCAGTCTATACACGTATCTTTCTTAACTTCATATGCAGGCCTTTTTACCTTCTCCCTTTTTAAGAGAGCACATGGGCGCCTTGCTATAATGACCGATGGTTCTTGTATATTGATTTCTTGTTTCACTGCTTTTTCAAATGCTTGTAGATCAAATGGGTCTTCTACTCTTACTCTTTTTACTCCTATTGCCTCACATAGTTTTTGAAGATCGAGTTTATGTGCCGGCTCGCCCTTTGCATTAAACCCAGTAGCAGGGTTGTCTTGATGTCCGGTCATCCCTGTAGTTGAATTATCTAATATTATAACAGTCGATGTCCCTTTATTGTATACTACATCTATAAGACTAGTAATCCCTGAGTGTATAAAAGTTGAATCACCGATTACTGCAACAGCCTTTTTTGTAAATTCCATTCCACGCGCTTTCTCCATGCCCAACAAGCTGCTAATACTAGAGCCCATGCATATACAGGTGTCCATTGCAGAAAGGGGAGGTAGTGCACCAAGAGTATAACATCCTATATCACCTGTTACTGTCAACTTAAGCTTGTTTAAGGTGTAAAAAACTCCTCTATGAGGGCATCCGGGGCACATCACAGGTGGCCGTGCAGGTATATCTTGAGTAGGGCACTTTATTGAATCTTTAAAGGCCATGTCTATTAGCTCATCATCTACTCCAGCTTCTATTAATCTATTTGCCACTATTTCATAAGAAAGTTCCCCGACTTTTGGAAAAATTTCCTGGCCAATTACTTTAATCCCCAAAGACTTAATATGATTCTCGATAATCGGTTCAAGTTCTTCCACAACAAAAAGCCTTTCAACGCTAGATGCAAATTGCTTTATTAGTTTGTCAGGCAGTGGATGCATCATCCCGAGTTTTAAAAACGAGGCTCCGGGGATCGCTTCCTTTGCATAATTGTAAGCTCCCCCACCAGCTATTATGCCTACGCGTAAGTCACCACTTTCGATTTTATTTATTCCAATATTCTCGCTGTATTTAAAAAGCTCTTTCATCCTTTCAACAAGGACCTTTCGCCGTCCTCGAGCCATACCGGGCATCATTACATATTTTGAAACGTTTTTTTTGTAATCCTTTATACTTACAGATATTCTATCTTCTGGTTCTACTGGGCTTTGGGAATGTGATATACGTGTGGCCATTCTAATCATAACTGGCGTATCATACTTCTCGCTTATATCAAAAGCTAGTTTTGTAAAATCCCTTGCCTCTTTGCTATCTGACGGTTCCAGCATTGGTATGTGGGCTGCCTTTGCATAGAATCGGCTGTCTTGCTCATTCTGTGAGCTGTGCATTCCCGGATCGTCAGCCACTACGATTACAAGCCCACCGTTTATACCTGTATAAGCCGATGTAAAAAGAGGGTCTGCCGCTACATTTAGGCCTACATGTTTCATGCATACAATAGACCTGGCACCGGCTATAGAAGCGCCAAGGGCCACTTCCAAAGCTACTTTTTCATTAGGCGACCACTCTACATAAACCTCATCATATTTTGCTAGTTGTTCAGTAATCTCAGTACAGGAGTAAAGGTAGCAGCAGCGTA
>DUTQ01000078.1 GCA_012841995.1 Thermoanaerobacterales bacterium
GGTGTGATGATAGAAGATGGCAAAAAAGACCGAGAAGATGTTATGAACTGGGCAGATTTGGTACTTGTAACAGGAAGCACTGTAGCAAATGGCTCAATAGTACACCGGTTTTTCAAGGTCCATAAAATCCACTATTGAGCCGTTGGCTATAGTACTTCCTGTGACGAGTGCCAAATCTGCCCAGTTCATAACATCTTCTCGGTCTTTTTTGCCATCTTCTATCATTACACCGTATTTTTCCTCGCCGATGTTGTCTTGATCTAAGTCCAAAACCCTTATTTTGAAATCTTTTCTCAAGCTGTCCAGAATTGATGGCTGAAAGCCTACTAGGGCAATCTTTGCATCTTTGTATTCTTTCTTTAAATAGTTTTTTATTTCTTCTGAGCAAACTTCAGGGCCTTCATTTTTGCAGTGAATTGTGCTTTCAATCAATCCCAGGTGCTTTAGAATGGCATTTAAAGATGCGATAAAAAGGGGCTTGTTGTGGTTATCATTAAGATCCAAATCCATTAGTTCTTCAATGCTGCCTTCAAAAATCCCCGGATGGTCTGTAAATGCCTGACCTATGGAACCTTTATAGTTTGCATTCATTAGGACCTCTTTGCCTTTTAAAAGAGGAAAGTCCTTCTTTTTTGTCTCGCCTATAGCCTCTTTAGTTGATAATATCTTTGTGGTTATTGATATTTCATCTTCTTTTATATCATGCTTATCTATCAGTTCAATCATTTTTTGCTTTAAATCATCATATAAATTCACAGATTTTGAGCCTCCTTCTTTCTGTTTCAAAAAAGCTGCTTACAAACGATGTCTTTGGGTTTTTGAGTATTTCTTGCGGATCCCCTGTCTGGACAAGTCTCCCATTGTACATTATACCAATCTTTTGATCTTTTAGATACATTGCTTCACTTAAATCATGTGTTACGTGTATCACTGTAAGTTTAAACATGTTGCGTATCCTTTTAAGTTCATTTAACAAGTCGTTTTTTGTTATGGGATCCAATGCACTCATAGGTTCATCTAATAGCAGTATATCAGGTGAGATTATGAATGCTCTAGCCAGTGCAACTCTTTGCTGCTCCCCTCCGCTTAAATTTTGGGGATACCTTTTTAAAAGATGGTCTATTTTTAAAAGCTCGGCTAGATTTTCAAGCTTTTGTTTTATTTCTTCTTTCCTATGATTTCTTATCTTCAGCCCAAAGATTATATTTTCCTCAACAGTCATATGTGGAAAAAGCTCATAGTTCTGATATACAAAGCCGATTTTTCTCTCTTCCGGGAGCAGTGGCAATAGGCTTTTGCCATTAAAACAAATATCTCCACAGCTTGGCTTGTAGCGACCTGCCAATGTTTCAAGCAGAGCGGTTTTCCCTGCTCCGCTCGGGCCTAGAAGAACAAAGTACTCCCCTTCATCAAGCTTTAAGTTGATATCTTTTAATAAAAACCGACCTAATTGCACGTCTAAATTTTGTATAACCAACATCTTCATCATTCCTTATAATCCAGTCCAAACAATTCAAATATAGCTATTGAAACCAATGATATTATAATGAGTATTGTTGCAGTGGCAATGGCTGTATCTAACTCTCCCGTGGACATGTTTAGAAAAATGGCAATAGGGAGTGTCTCGGTTTTATACCGTGTAGCACCGGCTAGCATCAAAACCGCACCAAATTCCCCCAGTGCTTTAGACCATGTCATTACAACAGAAGCTATAAGGCCATTCTTAATAAGTGGAAGAGTTATATAGAAAAAGGCCTTTATGCTGTTTGACCCAAGCGTTCTGGCGATAAACTCCATCTTTGGGTTTACGGCTTCTATGGCGGTCCTCAATATCTTGACCATATAGGGGATATTTACAAAAACCTGTGCGGCTACTATTCCTTTTACAGTAAATACAAAATCAATCCCCAGGCCTGATAAAAAATCTCCAAATGCCGTATTTCCAAAAAACAACAAGAGAGCTATGCCTGATACTATATGGGGAAGTGACATAGGTAAATATATAATTGTAGAGATGATTTTTTTAAAAGGCATATCGTACCTTGCCAGAGCATAAGCTGTTGGAATAGA
>DUTQ01000079.1 GCA_012841995.1 Thermoanaerobacterales bacterium
AAAAATTTACATCTGCGTATTATATAATTAATTTTGTTGTTTATACTACTGTCAACATTCAAAAGGAGAGATATATGTGGAGGAAACCTTTACAAAGCTTTGGGAGTCAGTAGAGCTGGATAGGAGCAGGCAAAAGGAGTTTTGGGATGGCAGAGCAGTGCATTTTAACAAAATCTTTAAGCAAAATGAGACAGCACAAGAAGCAAAAGAGGTCTTAAACTATTTAGAACAAAAGGGGGCTCTAACGAAACAAAGTGCTATTTTGGATATTGGTTGCGGTGCTGGCAAATATGGTATAGAATTTGCCAAAAGTGCAAAAGAAGTAGCTTGTTCAGATATATCCAGTGAGATGATAAAATACGCAAAACAGAATGCCGATACAGCAGGGGTAAAAAATATTAATTTTTACCAGCTATCTTGGCCTGATGCAGATATTGCCGCATTAGGATGGCAAAAGAAATTTGATTTGGTATTCTCTGCCTATTGTCCAGGAATAAACGGTGCTCAAGCATTAAAGAAAATGTTGGAAGCCGGTAGGAAACATTTTTTCGTCAGCGGCTTCGTTAAACGCACCGATAAAATATTGGGTAACTTGCGTAAGCACTTTGGTGTAAAGGAAAAGGAATGGGGTGATAGGCTTTATTATGCATTTAATCTTTTGTGGATTTGGGGGTATTATCCTGAAATTCTATATAAAGATAAATACTGGAGTGATACCTTTACTATAGAACAGTTTGCTGACCATTTTATTGCTCGTAAAAATGAGAAAGATAACATAAATAAAGAAGAGGTTATTGAATACCTAAAAGAATTTTCTGAAGATGGAGTAATCCATGAGGAGACAAAATCAAAAGCAATCTGGATATATTGGAAAATATAGTTTTTGGATTTTTTACAATAGAAATAATTATTGATATAATAAAATAAGAGATAAAAATTATAAAAAAAACAGCTTGTATTATCCAAAAAGGGGAGTGAGCATCCTTGGGGGCCTTTAGGCTGCGCGTAGAGTTTGAGGATAGGACAGGCATGGTTTATGATGTAAGCCGTGTTATAACAAAATACAATATAAGTATACTTGCTCTTGAGGTTTTGCCTAACCTAATGTACTTTGAGCTTGAATGTGATGATGAGGAAATCAAGAAAAATACCATGCTTGACTTGGCATCAATACTAAACATTAAAAAGGTAGAGGAAGTTAAATACAGCACACACGATACATCAAAAGACGATCCCTTTCACACTATTATTGGCGAAAGCGAGTCTTTAAAGAAAACCATCTTTAGGGCAAAACTTGTGGCTGACAGCGATAGCACCATATTGCTGTTGGGTGAAAGCGGTACAGGAAAAGAGCTTTTTGCAAAAGCAATACATGAGTCTAGTCGAAGAGGGAAGTTGCCCTTTTATCCGGTAAACTGTGCAGCGCTTCCTGATACCCTATTAGAAAGCGAGCTTTTTGGATATGAGGATGGAGCATTTAGTGGAGCTAAAAAAGGCGGAAAAGCTGGCCTGCTTGAGGTGGCTGATAATAGCACCGTATTTCTCGATGAGGTTGGGGATCTTTCTTTAAACACACAAGCAAAATTGCTTCGCGTTTTGCAGGAAATGAGGATAAGGAGAATTGGAGGCTATAAAGAAAAGCCCATAGATGTAAGAATCATCGCAGCCACTAATCGAGATCTGGAAAAAATGGTTGAAGATGGCAACTTCCGAGAGGATCTATATTACCGGCTTAATGTTGTGCCTATTTCCATTCCATCACTTCGCCAGCGACGAGCTGATATACCGCTGCTTGCCGAGTATTTCCTATCAAAATATGCCAAAAGTTCCGGCAAACCGCCAAAGACTTTGACAGCACGGTCGATGGCCTTTCTAGTAAATTATGATTGGCCGGGAAACGTCAGAGAATTGCAGAATGTAATTGAGCGGGCTATAAATCTAACGCCAGGAAGAATAATCGATGTAGATAACCTACATTTTGAGGGTGAAAACAAACTGGATTTTCCCATACATGAGGAAAGACCACTTAAAAGCCTTGTACAGCAGGTAGAGCAAAGGGCTATCATTGATGCTCTTTCAAAACACGGCTCCATTAGAAAGGCAGCAAAAGCACTCGGTTTATCACACCCTGGATTAATTAAAAAAATGAAAAAGCTGAAAATAACAGACAAAGATTATAAAAGAAATGTGTCCGGTAACAAAAGTAACCATGCTGACTAAACACAGTGAATGCAGGCTTCGTTGATTTAATCAACAGGCCTATTTTAAATCCGGCAGGTATTATACCAGGCCTTTACCCTATCAGTTAGATGTTAAGCACTGCATTCACCAAGCCTTCTTTATCTATACGTAAATAATAGAGAAAAGGATTGGTGGTAACTAAAGTAACCGAATAATACATTGAAAGCGAAATGTGGTAACCAAAGTAACCGCAAATATCTATATATTCTATAAAATATAGACAATACTAAAGATTATCAGCATTATTCGGCTGGCACGATATTTGCATAATAAATAATTAAAAGGAAAAATATTTGAAAATAATTTAAGGGGGTTTTTTATATGACTAATAAATTTAAAGGTCTGACATTTGGAATTCCAAAGGAGATTATGCCAGGAGAAAGACGGGTTTCTGCAATTCCCGAAACAGTCAAAAAGATGGTAGACGGTGGAGCGCAAGTGTTAGTGGAAAAAGGAGCAGGTATTGGCTCGTATTTCCCGGATGAAGAGTTTGAAAAAGCTGGTGCACACATTGTTGATGACGTATGTGATCTCTTTGACAAAGCCGATGTTATTCTAAAGGTAAAAGAACCACTGTTTAACTCGGAAAAGGGAAAGCACGAAGTAGATCTTATGCATGAAGGCCAATTACTCATAACGTTTATTCACCCGGCGGCTCCGGCAAATCATGAAATGGTTAAAAAGCTGGAGAAAAACAAGATCAACAGCTTGACACTAGATGGAATCCCCAGGATTTCAAGAGCTCAAGCAATGGATGCTTTGACATCTATGAGTACTGTCGCAGGATATAAAAGTGTGCTCATGGCTGCAAACAGGCTTTCTAAATTTATCCCTATGATGGGGACAGCGATAGGCATGATAAAGCCTGCAAATGTATTGGTTATCGGAACAGGTGTTGCAGGATTACAAGCTGTGGCAACGGCAAAAAGGCTTGGTGCAAATGTATTTGCTGCAGACATTCGCCCTGAAGCTGCAGAACATGCTAAAAGCCTTGGTGCAAAAATAGTAGATACAGGTGTTCCGCCAGAAATTGCTATTGGCGAGGGAGGCTATGCAAATAGACTTCCGGAAGAATGGATTTTGAAGGAACGGGAAGCCGTAAAGGAGACCGTTATAAACTCCGATATCATCATAACCACTGCACTGGTTCCAGGCAAATTAGCACCCGTAATCGTCACAGAAGAAATGGTAAAACAAATGCGCCCAGGTTCAGCCATAGTTGATGTGGCAATTGACCAGGGCGGAAACTGTGAGCTTACAGTAGGCGCTGAAATTATGTTGAGCTTATGGGAACCATGCC
>DUTQ01000080.1 GCA_012841995.1 Thermoanaerobacterales bacterium
CATTCAATATGGTGCTTTTCCCGGCTCCGCTGGGGCCTAATATCACCATAAACTCCCCATCATCTACTTCGAGATTTACATCTTTTATAGAATAAGATGTCGAAATATTTCTTAATGAAATTGAAGGCATTTAAAACACCACCTAACTCCTGCAGAAAAAGCATGTTGGATAGTGGCATGTCTCGCAACCTCTGCAGAATCCTCCTTCACCCATTACAATAAAGTCAGCTCTTGTTAAAGTATGACCCGCAAAAATTCTGGGCAATACTGAGTCTAATATTGTGGTCTTCATATACATTGTACACCCGGGCACGCCCATTATGGCTGTATCATCTAGATATGCAAGCATAAACATATTTCCGGGTTGAACAGGGGCACCATGAGTCACTATATTGGCCCCTGTCTTTCCTATGGCACCGGGCGTCAGGTCATCTGGATCAACCGACATACCGCCTGTTACTACAATTATTTCTGCACCCTTTGCCTTCAAAGCCAATATAGCCTCTTTTATTTTTTCGATGTCATCAGGCACAAATATCTTTTCTAATAAAGTGGCATCAAAGTATGCCAGCTTTTGTTCGATAACAGGGCTAAATTTATCTTTTATACGGCCTGTGTATACCTCACTACCAGTTACAACTATTCCCGCTTTTAGCCTTTTATATGGTGTAACTTTTATTGCAGCACCATATTCCCTACAAAGCTTTTCAATCTGTATGATCTTCTGTTCTTCAATAATAAGGGGAATTACCCTTGCCCCTGTAACCTTTTCGCCTTTATTTACTGTAAAATTGTTTGGAAGTGTTGCAACTGATACCATAGGCACAGAGTTTATCTTTGTTAAAAGCTGACTATTTACCTCAAACAGCCCTTTTATATCTGATGTAAATGTACATTTACCCTCTTTTGGTTCACTAATCGTCAAGTTTTCACCTTTTACAGCTTCAGCTATCCTTATTGCCGCATCATTTTCATGTAGCATTCCAGGTTTGTTTTCCCAAACATAGATGTGTTCTTTCCCCATTTTCAAAAGCTCTTGTATATCTTCTTCTTGAATAATATGACCTTTCTTAAAAGCGGTCCCTTTGAATTCGTTAGGTATGATTTTCGTCATATCATGGCATAAAATCATTCCAATAGCATCGACTACTTTGACTTTTTTCATGAAACTCACTCCTTAAAGTGCACAAAGTATTTTGATTGCAATTGACCCGAAAATAACAGTATACAAAAAGAAACAATTATAAGTATAACAGATAGAACATCAGCTTCAAGTCTTTTTCCAGACATCGCATTTTTATATATGGCTATGGTCATAGTCTCATTTAATCCAGATACGAGCATTGTGGCTCCAAATTCCCCCATGGCACGAGCAAAAGCCATAATTACTCCAGTAAATACTCCCCCTCGTGAAAGAGGCATAATAACCTTCCTAAAAGTGTACCATTCGGAAGCTCCAAGTATTTGTGACACCTTCCGATAATTGGGATCCAAATCTTCAAAAGAAGCTTTTAGAGAATTTATTATAAATGGAAGTATTACAAATACTTGTGCCAATATGATCGCTTCAATAGTAAACATTATGGTTATTCCAAAGTTGTTTAAAAAACGCCCTACTGTTCCGTACCTTCCAAAAGTAATCAAGAGAAGGTAACCTGCCACAGAAGGAGGAAGTACCAATGGTAAAGTCA
>DUTQ01000081.1 GCA_012841995.1 Thermoanaerobacterales bacterium
AAAGGAATTTGAGTTTTCCTTTTAAAACATCATAGAGCCTTCTCATGCTATCACAACAATTTGTCAAAACAAGTTCACCAATGTTGTTTTCTGATACTTCCTCCAAAACCGCTTTCATAAAACTACACATATTGGGATGGACAAGGCTTTCTGCCGTATCGGTTCGGATTTTGGGATCGATTTTTACTACATTTTTACCAAAGGCCTCTAATACTTTTGTTGGAGTATATTTGCAAACATAACCTATCAATAAAATCACCTGCTTTCTAATATCTCTAAAAACGCCTCAAGTCTTGTCTTTATTTGGCCTTTTTGATTGTTTCTTTTGTCCATTATATCTCCATCTACTGTCAAAAAAGGTATGTCTTTTTCTTTAAATATCTTTTTATATAAATTTGCAATCCCAATAGACTGCTTACATCCCCAGTGACAAAACTGTATTATGCCATCAGGTTTTACCATATCGATTATTCCAGTTACATGGTCGGCAATTTTCTCAAAATCCCCGTTGTAAGGAATTGTTATAAGCTTTTCTGCGATTCCTTTAAGAGGATCTGAAGTACCTATTTTACCAATAAAATCATAGTTTAGATCACATCCGAGAATATCGTATTTTTCATTCAAGTTGAAATACTGTTGGAAACTCGGTTCCCACATTGGGAGAAGATGAATGAAAAATATGCCCTTTTTAGTCCTTTCAGGGGCATTTTTAATGTCCTGAAATAATTTTTGATAAAATTTTAATGTCTCTGGCCGCCCCATAAATACATGAGATGTAAACAACATAAACATTTCAAAAGACATGACAGAATGAGGGACCTTCGCTGATAAACAACTCAGGTATTTTCTTCTATATTCATTAGTTTTGTTTTCTATTTTTACAATTTCTCTTAATTTATCTATATCAAACTTTTGTGAAAAAACTTCCTCTGACATTTGAATTATTTCCGCAAGTTGATTTTTAACATACTCGACGGTGTTCTCACTGTTTTTTGATGGCACATCTATTATGTAAAAAGGAATATCATACTTTTTTGCAAGATACCTAAAGGTATTTAAGTTGCCATCACATATCATCGATGTTGTTATAGCCATTTTCGGTTTTTGCAAAATACCGTATTCTCCTGCACCTATAAAAGCCTTGTGAAAACTGCAAAGAGTGTTTGAGATTCCCGCTGCTTCTGCCTTGTCAATAAGGGCATCCTCTATAAAAAAACCTGACATATAGCTTGAATATGTCTCTATAAAAAGTGGGAAAACCCCCATAGAATGGAAGATCTCTGTTGGTGTAAACATATTTACCCAAACAGACCTTTCAGGATTAAATAAGGGTTCTCTCATGTATTTCATACATATTTTATTTAAATATCGGTGTGATGGGGGAAATCGCCTATCTGCAAAGTAACTTACATATTTTTCTGCCGCACCGATTCCTAAATTTATCAATTTCTTTGCAAATCTAGGGTTGTCCAGGTTTTTTCTAACAAAATTACAATAGATTTCTACAGCTTTCATAAAATCCTCCCATTCTGGTGCCTGGGAAGTCTCCGAATAACTAGGGGTTTTTCGGAGGCTTCCCAGGTACCGCCCGATTTTTGTCGAAACGCCTAATTCTTAAGCCTAGTTTTAGCTTTTACTTAGGGTAAGCTGTCAATTAAATAAGGCCGTGTTATGGATGCTTTGGAATCGAGCATTTCATTAGGTGTTCCGGCAAAAAGTATGTTGCCGCCGTGCCTTCCGCCACCAGGGCCTAGTTCTATGATATAATCGGCATTTTTCATTACATCAATACTGTGCTCAACGAGAAACACGCTGTTTCCATCATCAACTAATTGGTTAAAAAGCTTCATGAGTTTTCTTATATCATCAAGATGGAGGCCGTCTGTTGGCTCATCAATGATAAAGATAGCACCTTTTAGGTTAAGGTGGCTTGCAAGTTTAACCCTTTGGAGCTCACCGCCTGATAAAGTGGTCATAGATTGATTGAGATGAAGGTAACCAAGCCCTACCTTTTCAAGGGAATAGAGCTTTTCTAT
>DUTQ01000082.1 GCA_012841995.1 Thermoanaerobacterales bacterium
CAATAATCTATATAAATTCTAAAAGTTTAATATAATAACAAAAAAATATGCAAGAAGGAGTAGTAAAGGTTAACACTCTTATTCAGAGATCCGTAGAATGGTGTGAATTCGGAAAGAGTATACCTTGAACTCACCTTAAACTTCTGCTGTCAGGCATTATTATGAAAAGAGCTGGGCCATACTGGCCAATTAGGGTGGTACCGCGAGACAAGCCTCTCGTCCCTAAACTGGGACAAGAGGCTTTTTATGATTCTATTTTACTTCGTTGCTTGTAGAAAAGGAGGATTAAAAAAGTGAAGTATGATTTCAAAATGATTGAGCAAAAATGGCAAAAGAAGTGGGAAACCGAAAAACTTTATAAAGTAACTGAAGATTCCAGTAAGCCAAAATACTATTGTCTAGAGATGTTTCCATATCCATCTGGAAAACTGCATATGGGGCATGTTCGCAATTATTCTATAGGAGATGTGGTAGCGAGATATAAAAAAATGGCAGGTTACAATGTACTACATCCCATGGGTTGGGATGCTTTTGGATTACCAGCTGAGAATGCAGCTATTTTGCATAAATTACACCCGTCAAAGTGGACACGAGAAAACATTAGTAACATGAGAGATCAGCTTAAACAGCTTGGTTTAAGTTATGATTGGGATCGCGAGATAACAACATGTGAACCTGATTATTATAAGTGGACACAGTGGTTTTTTTTAAAGCTTTATGAGAGAGGTTTAGCTTATCGAAAGAGATCCATGGTAAACTGGTGTCCTTCTTGTGCCACTGTATTAGCTAATGAGCAGGTAAAGGAAGGTAGATGTGACCGCTGCAGTGCAGAAATAGAAAAAAAGGAACTTGAACAGTGGTTTTTTAAGATAACAAATTATGCGGATAGATTATTACAGGACCTTAAAAAACTTCCAGGATGGCCCGAAAAAGTCAAGCTGATGCAGGAAAACTGGATAGGTAGAAGTGAAGGTGTAGAATTATCTTTTACGGCTGAAAAGACAAAAGACGAAATAGCTGTATTTACTACAAGGCCAGATACAATTTATGGGGTTTCTTATTTAGTTCTTGCACCAGAGCATCCATTGGTTGAAAAGTTATCAAAGGGCACCAGGCAGGAACAAGCAGTAAAAGACTTTAAAAAGAAGATGCAAAAATTAAATGAGATAACAAGGACCTCTACTGAAACAGAAAAAGAAGGTCTTTTTATAGGTGCATATGCTATAAACCCAATCAATAAAGAGAGGATACCTATCTGGACGGCTAATTATGTACTAATGGATTATGGTTCAGGTGCGGTTATGGGTGTTCCGGCACATGACCAACGAGATTTTGAATTTGCAAAAAAATACGGGCTTGATATAAAGGTTGTTATTTCGCCAAAAGATAGGTCCATTAACTCACAAAATATGACACAAGCATATGAAGATAATGGGTTTCTCATAAACTCGGACAAATTCAATGGCCTAGATAACGAGAAAGCCATAAAGGTCATAGGCGATTATATGGAAAAAGCAAAAATTGGCAATGTAAAAGTTAATTATAAACTCAGAGATTGGCTTATTTCTAGGCAGAGATATTGGGGGGCACCTATTCCCATTATTTATTGCGAAAAATGTGGGATTGTGCCAATCCCGGAGGAAGATCTTCCGGTCATGCTGCCATCTGATATTGAGTTTAATCCAAAGGGCACATCGCCCTTATTGTATTGTGATGAATTTTTGAAAACAAAATGTCCCAATTGCGGTGGACCTGCAAAAAGAGAAACAGATACAATGGATACTTTTATGTGTTCTTCATGGTATTTTTATAGATATACTGACCCAAAAAATACAAAGCAACCTTTTAGTGAGGACAAGGTGAATTACTGGATGCCTGTAGATCAATACATTGGTGGAGTAGAACATGCAATATTGCATCTCATGTATTCTAGGTTTTTTAATAAGGTTTTAAAAGATGCAGGGCTTGTTAAAACCGATGAGCCATTTAAAAACTTATTAACTCAAGGCATGGTGTTAAAAGATGGATTAAAGATGTCCAAGTCAGTGGGAAATGTAGTTAGCCCTGAAGAGATAATAGAAAAGTATGGGGCAGATACAGCAAGAGTTTTTATTTTGTTTGCCGCACCGCCTGACAAAGATTTAGAATGGAGTGACAAGGGTGTTGAAGGTGCATATAGATTCTTGCAAAGAGTCTGGAGATTAGTGGAGCAACTAGACGATAAGCGATCTGATAATAATGGCAAGCCTTGTGAAGAAGTGGACAGAGAAGTGAGAAGAGTAACTCACAAGACCATTAAAAAAGTTACTGAAGATATAGAGGAAAGATTTAACTTTAATACTGCTATAAGTGCAATAATGGAAATGGTTAATGTCCTATATGCAAGTATAGATAAAAATATTTCAAAAGTTGTAAAGACAGAGGCATTGGAAAATCTATTGATTCTACTTTCGCCGTTTGCTCCTCACATAACTGAAGAGCTATGGGAAAGAATTGGCAAGACGCAAAGTATACATTTAATGCCTTGGCCAGAATATGACGAAGAAGTATTAATTGAAGATGAAATTGAGATAGTAATTCAGGTAAATGGTAAAGTTCGAAGTAGAATAAACGTACAGCGAAATATAGGTAAGCAAGACATGGAGCAAATGGCTTTAAGTGATGATAAGGTAAAAGACTTCCTAAAAGATATGAAAATTGTAAAAACCATAGTTATTCCTGGAAAACTTGTGAATATTGTTGCCAAATAACTAAAATAAGTTTTTTAAAGGGCCCATATCAAGTTAATGATGTGGGCTTATAAAATAGTGAACATAAGCAATGCTTTTTAAAGCTTTTGAGCAACAGGTATTGTAAGAATTAGTATTGTAATCATAAATAAAGTGAGATAGAATATTAATCGGATATAAAGATATAAATAAAGATATCATATAAAGTGGAGAAAGGGTTGAGACAATGCTCAAACTGGAATCTGTTGACTTGGATGTTATAAATGGTAATGAGGATGTTTCCATATTAAAAGATATTAATTTAGAGTTGGATACCGGCAAATTTTATGCTATTACAGGGCCAAATGGCGGCGGAAAGACATCTTTAGCCAAAGTGATTATGGGCATATACAAAAACACTGCTGGGAAGGTGTACTTAGATGATTTGGATTTGACTGATATGAGCATTACTGAAAGAGCTAATGCAGGTATTAGTTACGCATTTCAAAATCCTCCCAGGTTTAAGGGGCTAAAAGTAAAAGATATTTTAAAAATATCAGCTAGAAATGGTGATAATACTGATTTTTCCAGATTGAGATCAGTAGGGCTTTGTCCACAGGATTATTTACACAGAGATTGTGACTCAAGCCTTTCAGGTGGAGAAATGAAAAGGGTTGAACTTGCAACTGTACTTTCAAGGCCTTCCAAGGTTATAATTTATGATGAACCTGAAGCAGGAGTTGATCTTTGGAGTTTTGAAAATCTATTGGAGCTTATAAGAGAATATCACAGTCGAGGTGGTGTTACCAGTATTGTGATCACACATCATGAAAGAGTATTATCTCTTGCTGACGAAATAATCTTGATTGCAGACGGAGAAATACAAGCAAAAGGCCCAAAAGAAAAAATATGGCCAATTTTGCAAGGAGATTTAAAATGCCAGTGGAAGGATAATTGTGGAGGTAATGCAAATGAACTTAAATGCTATTGATAGTGAACTTCTAAAAACCATAGCTGATTTACACAAAATACCTGCTGGGGCTGTTAGTATAAGAAAAGATGGAAAAGGATCACAAAGATCTTCAGCTAATATTCAAGTTAAACCGAAAGCAGATAAGCCTGGGATTGATGTTATAGTGGCGCCAGGGACAAAAAATGAAGCTGTTCACATCCCGGTTCTAATAACCATGTCTGGTTTGATAGATGTAGTGTATAACACGATTATAATTGGTGAGGGAGCAGATGCACCAGGTTTAACAATAATTTCA
>DUTQ01000083.1 GCA_012841995.1 Thermoanaerobacterales bacterium
ACAAGCCTATCTATGCCTATACCAAGCCCCCCAGTAGGTGGCATTCCATATTCTAAAGCAGTTACATAATCCTCATCATACACGTGAGCTTCATCATTGACAAATACATTGAACTGGCATAATATGATTATGTGCTCATATATGTATATTGTAATATACTCATACAAAAATGAACATTAACTTTAAGGAGGGGAAAGATCATGAACATAATAAATCCGGTTTTTGGTTTTCTAAATGACCAGTTGCTGAAAATGAAGTGGCTTTGGGAACTTGTGCGTCTACTTGTGGAAAAAGGATTTGGCTTATCTATAGAAGAACGATTAGGTGGAAGTGTGCATTTTTTCATCTATGACACGATAAAGATATTTATACTTTTGTCAGTGCTTATTTTTGCTATATCATATATCCAAAGTTATTTTCCTCCGGAAAAAACGAAGAAAATCCTGGGTGGGATTAAAGGTATCAAAGGAAGAATATTAGGGGCCTTATTGGGCACGGTAACACCATTTTGCAGTTGTTCCAGTATACCTATTTTTATTGGGTTTACATCAGCGGGACTTCCTTTGGGAGTTACATTCTCATTTTTGATATCGTCACCTATGGTGGACTTAGCATCTTTTTTGTTGTTAGTATCTTTCTTTGGAGCCAAGATTGCAGCAGCATATGTTGTAATGGGTTTAGTTCTTGCAGTAATAGGTGGAACATTAATTGATAAATTGAATATGGAGAAATATATTGAAGGGTATGTATTGGCAGCACAAGATGTAGATTTAGAACCTGAAGAACTGACCCGTAAGGAAAGAATATCATTTGCAAAGGGCCAAGTTAGTGATATCACCCACCGAGTATGGTTATATATTTTACTTGGGGTTGGCATTGGAGCTGTAATTCACAATTGGATTCCTCAAGCAGTTATTGAAAAAATTATTGGAGGAAATAATCCATTTGCGGTTTTACTGGCTACGGCTATTGGTATTCCAATTTATGCTGATATATTTGGAACTATACCCATTGCAGAGGCGTTAGTGGCAAAAGGAGTAGGTATTGGCACAGTATTATCTTTTATGATGGGAGTAACCACGCTTTCACTACCATCCATGATTATGTTAAGTCAAGTAATAAAACCAAAATTGTTGACGATATTTATTTCTATAGTCACAGTTGGTATTATAATAATTGGCTATGCATTTAATGCGTTTTCGTATATCATTATGTAAGCAAATATGTAAGCAAATGAGTAAATAGAAAAAATATTTGTTAATTAGTTTGAGGTCAGTACAGTGATGATCTTCAGTTTTGGTTACATGAGAGATGAGGATGGATACATCCATAAAGGCGATGGTTTTAAAATCAAATCTAGGTTTTATTCAAGAGAAATAGAAGTTAAAAAAGACAGTAGATAAAAAGCAGGTGATTTCCACTACAACTTTTGACAAAAACAAAAAGCCCAAAACCCTTTGCATCAAAGTGGTTGAGGGCTTTTTTTATCTCATTTTTCTGCAAAAGTCAGGATATAGTATCACATTTGAAGTGTTTTATTGTAACTAGACATTTACCCTTATGATTCCTTGGGGCGCATGGTTGGGAACAGTATAACATCCCTAATCGAGTATGAATCAGTCAATAACATTACAAGCCTATCTATGCCTATACCAAGCCCCCCAGTAGGTGGCATTCCATATTCTAAAGCA
>DUTQ01000084.1 GCA_012841995.1 Thermoanaerobacterales bacterium
CCGAAACCCGAGGCTCTTTCTTATTTTTTACCCACACCTTCTTTCCAGGTTTTTAGCAAGTTCTTCATATCTTCAGGCATTGGGGCTTCTACACTTTCCGACATCTCCATCACAAAATCCGCAAGCATTTTCTTCATCTCTGGTGGGAGGTTATCAGTCATTTCCTTTACCATCTTTTCTGCACTTTCCACATTCATATCTTCTTTTAGGCCTACATCTTTCATAATGCCTTTCATCACTTCGGGATTATCAGGGGTTACGTTAAACTTTTGAAACACTTCTTTCATGCTTTCCGGATCCATCTTGCTATCCTTCATTTCCTTCTTTATGTCATCCAATTTGCTCACAATAAAGCCTCCTTATATTTGCTACCGCTTTATAGGCATCTAATTGCCCTTGACCTTGGGTCTTTTTTGGAAGGCCGATGTCTTTGGCGCTTGATAGTATTAATTCCTTTACCTTTTGAGCACTAAGCTTTTTAACTGAAGAAACTAAAGCAATAGTGCCTACCACATGGGGTGTTGCCATGGAAGTTCCACTCATGGACCTATAAGAGCCTTTTATATATGTGGAGGGAATGTCAACACCTGGAGCGATTATATTTACTTCTGGTCCAGAGCTGGAAAAACTGGCAGCATTATCGTTTTTATCAGAAGCTGCAACAGCTATAACCTCTGGGTATTTTGCAGGATACATAACCGAATTATCCTTGCCGGAATTTCCTGCTGCTGCTACTAATACTATATTATTTTGGTCTGCTGCCTTTATTGCTTTCTTCAATGCAATGCTTTGCATATTAAAGCCAAAGCTCATATTTACCACGTGGACTTTTTTATCTATACACCATTGAAGAGCTTCAATAACATCTGATACACGCCCCCTGCCTTGATTGTCAAAGGCTTTTACAGAGTATATTTGAGCATTTGGCGCAACACCAACTACCCCTATGTCATTATTTAAAGCAGCTATAATTCCCGATACATGTGTCCCATGCCCATTGTCATCATCAATATTTTTACAGTCAAGCACTCCATATACATCTTTTATATTGTCTTTCAAATCAGGGTGAGAGCGATCGACGCCTGTATCTATTACCCCTACCCTTACGCCTTCTCCATCAAAAGCCTTCCAAATTTCATGTGCCCTTATCTTTTTTACTCCCCAGGGAATCATCTGCTGCCCTTGAATTAAATCTACATGTGTCGGTGATAATGCTTGAGTTGTGCCTACATAATCATCTTCGATAAACTCTACTTCTTCATCTTCAGCTAATGTGTGAAAGGCAGCAGTATCAGCATTGTCCTCACATACAAAGGCATTTACCAGTGGCAGCTCCTTTTTTACTTTTATGCCGTATTCTTGTATTAAATGCATATTGCTGGCCTTTTTTGTGTTTTGTTTAAACCCTACTATTTTTTGCTCTACATCCATGGGATCTATCATATTGATTAATCCGGAACCAACTAGCCCCATTAACATATAGTAGTATATTAGGAACAAAATCATATCAATGCCCCCTATTTTTTCTTGATATTAGAATATTCACAGGGGCAACATTTTGTGATTTTGCATATTATAACATTAGGTTAAGAGTGTTTTTGAAGAGGAGGGTATAAATGACAAGGGAGGAGCTTGAAAAAACATTACATGAGCTAAAATCCCAATTAGAGGAAACTGATTTAGCAGATATAGATGATGAAGCCAAAGAAACAAAAAACCTTGCTGAACCCGAAAATAAAGATGCTGATGAAAGCATTGAGGAGATTGAGTACAAGGATGAAGAAAAAAATTCTGATATTGATAATGACAAAAGGCCGGTGACAATGGCAGATATTACAAGGGATAAGCTGAAAGATGCTATATCTAGCGGAAGATTGGAAAGTGCTTTGGAAAGAGCTGCTGGTTCTTTTGATTTTGCAAAGGCAACAGCAACGTGTTTTTCACAGATTGCCCAAAAAACCAGGGAAAATATGGAAGAGAATGTCAAGGGATCAGCCGGATCACAAGGTATATCAATAACCAGCGATATGTGGGTACCCATGCTTATAAATATGATGCAGACAAATGAATTTCAATGTTTGGTTGCAAATATGCTGGTTAAAATTGTTTCTTAACTGTGTCAATCAAAAAAACATGTGCATAATATAA
>DUTQ01000085.1 GCA_012841995.1 Thermoanaerobacterales bacterium
AAGTTCTAGGCTACCCCAATAAGTGGGGTGGCCTTTTTCTCTTGCTTTGCATACTATAATTTTACTCTAACAATCTATACTAAAAACAATTAATTACATTTGTTTAATAATTTCGGTTTAGAAGAAAATCGACTAGCTGAATAAAAAAATCATTATTTTTGTATGCTGCTAACAATTGTTTAGCTTCTTTTGAAAGTTTTTCTGCGATTTGTAGTGAGTTTTCATAACCAACAACCTGTGGAAATGTATTTTTCAAGTTTTTTTCATCACTACCTACTGGCTTTCCCAATACTTTTTCGTCTCCAGTGACATCTAGAATATCATCTTTAATTTGAAATATAAGCCCTAATTTCTCTCCAAATTTATCTATTGTATCCAAGTCTTGCGCTTTTGCTTCTGCAAGTCTTGCCCCTGACCAAAGCGATGCTCGAATTAGGCATCCGGTTTTATGTGTATCAATATAAATAAGAGTATCTTTATCAATACGTTTCCCGCATGATTCAAAATCTACAGTTTGTCCTCCAACCATACCTAAACTTCCGGCAGCTTCTGAAATTTTATCGATAACATCTAATACAGCTACTGCTGAAATCCCTTCAACCTTAGCATTTTGAGCTATCACTGTAAAAGCGTTAGTTAGCAGTGCATCCCCTGCCAAAAGAGCAATAGCATCACCAAAAACCTTATGACAGGTTGGTTTTCCACGTCTAAAATCATCATCATCCATTAATGGCAAATCATCATGGATCAAAGAATAAGTATGTATCATTTCTATTCCGCATGCTGTAAAAATTGCTTTTTCAGGAGCTAAACCAAAAATTTTTGCTGCTTCTAAAACCATGATTGGTCGTATTCGCTTCCCTCCTGCAAAAGCACTATAACGCATGGCTTCATGGAGTATTGAAGGATGCTTGTTTTCTGTTGGCAAGACTTTATCAATGGCCTTTTCAATCATAACTGCACTTTGTTTCAAATGATCATTAAATTTATTCAATTTTATTAATACCTCCATCATCAATTTCCTTACAAAATATATTGCCATTCAAATCCTTTTCTAATATCTCAATTTTTCCTTCTGCTTTATCAAGGATTTTAGAGCAAATATTAATTAATTTTATACCTTCCTCGAAGAGAGCTAATGATTCATCTAAAGAAAGATTGCCAACCTCTAATTTTTCAGCAATTTCTTCAAGTCTTTTAACTGCTTTTTCATATTTAATATCTGATGACATTTTATTCACCTTTTTTTAATTTTTTCTTTAACATCGCATATCAAAATACCATCGCAAATTATAACACGGATTTTATCGTTGGCATCTCCAAGTTTTTTTATAACTTTATTATCTCTTAAGTTAACACATATGCTATAACCTCTATGTAAAATTGCAGTGGGATTTAAAGCTTTTAATTTAGCAACTACACTTTGAAAACAAGATTTTTTATCATATAATATAGACCACATTTCTTTATTTAGAATCTTTGACATATGATCTAATATCAATCTGTGATTATTTATTAAACTTTTGGGCCTTGTAAAAGTTGGTGATCTTTTTATATACTCAAGCTTTTGTCTCCGGATATCTACATAGCTTTTAATAGCATTAACTAGTCTTAACCCTAGATTAGTTAATTGTTTTTTTAAAACAGTTTTTTCAGGTATAACCATTTCAGCTGCTGCCGAAGGCGTTGGAGCTCTTTTATCTGAAACAAAATCTGCAATAGTGTAATCCGTCTCATGGCCAACAGCTGATATCACAGGGATATTAGAGTTAAAAATAGCCCTCGCTACCTTTTCCTCATTAAATGACCAAAGCTCTTCAATAGAACCGCCACCACGTGACACAATTATTACATCAATATCTTTAATTCTATTTAAATCACTAATTCCATTACATATCTCTTCAGCAGCTCCTCTCCCCTGTACACGAACTGGGGTTATGATTATATTAACATTGCCAAATCTGCGCTTTATGACAGTTAAAATATCTCTGACAGCAGCTCCTGTAAGAGAAGTAACTAAACCAATTTTTTTAGGTAAAAAAGGAATTTCCTTTTTATTTTCTTGACCAAACAAACCTTCTTTTTCAAGTTTAATTTTCAGTTTTTCAAAAGCCAGGTGTAAAGCACCTAATCCATCAGGCTGAATTTCCTCAACATAAACTTGATACTGGCCGGCTTTTATAAATACGCTAATATAACCCAAAACTAAAACTTTCATTCCGTTTTCAGGTAAAAATGGTAGTAGCATATTATAGTTTTTGAACATTATACATCTAATTTGTGCTCTATCGTCTTTTAAGGTAAAGTACATATGCCCGGATAGATGATGCTTAAAATTTGATATTTCACCTTTTATATAAACTTTTTTGAGGACTTCATTAGAATCAAATAGGTTTTTTATTATTTGAGATACTTCACAAACTGTTAAAACAGGCGTCAAAGGATTCCCTCCTTTAGTTTGATGGAGTTTCTTTTGCTATAGAACCCAATACGCCATTTATAAATTTATATGAATCATCATCACTGTATTTTTTTGCAATCTCTACGGCTTCATTAATCGAAACACTAACCGGTATTTCATCACAGAATATCATTTCAAATATAGCAATTCTCAATATATTTTTATCAGTTCCCGGAAGGCGTTCTAAATTCCAATCAAGAGAATATTTGGTGATGATTTCGTCAATTGTATCTATGTTTTTTATTATTCCCGAAACATGATTATATACGAAATTCTTTTGTTCCTCACTTACTGGCCGAGTTATTACCATTTCGATTGCATCCTGTGGAGTATTTTCTCCCACATCTATAGCAAAAAGAATTTTAAATACCCATTCTCTGGCAAGCCTTCTTCCCAAAAGGTCACACTCCTTTACCTACCCGGAGGTAATATTTTGTCTAATACATCTCTTAAACTTTCTTTATTATCAACAATTTTACCAATATAATAACCTATGATAGCACAAAAAACAATAAATATACTTTTAAAAAAGCCAAATAGTAAAATAGTAATGCCGACTATAACTCCAATTAAAACACCAATTATTTTTCCACTATTTCCCTGCCAATTATCGAAAAAAGAATCCATGATAAACAATCACTCCTTATTTAACCGCCCTTTGTTTTTGGGGATTAAATATATTGTCTATACTTATGCAAACTTCTTTTACAGTTATACCTGTATGAGTTTCGATATATTCTCTCACAGTATTCTGAAGCTCTGATGAAAGTTCTGGAATAACAACGTCTGAAGTTATAACAAGCTTTAAAACTATCACCACATCGTCGTTTTCCATTTGTATTTTTACATTCGTATCTTTTATTTTTTCTATGTCTTCAATAACTTTACGCACTAGGTTTTCAATGGCTACTAAAGAAATTTTAACACTACCTACTTCATTGGTTCTAATAATAGTTTCGTTATGCTTTTGTGATTTTATTCCAGATAATAAGAATCTAATGCTGAATATTAATAGAACAAATCCCAAAATACCTGCTTCCCATCTACCATATAACAACACAAAGCCTGTCCAAAATTTTTGGATACTAACCAATTTAAAGGAAAAAGCTATTATAATTAATGATAATAAGGCTATTACAAGAGTATAAATCGTTAAGATTACTCTGTCAAAAATACTCATATTTATAGGCTCCTTTCAATGGAAATTAACCCCCTGAAATTAAGTCAGGGGGCATCTATTATTTCACATTAGAATCCTCATGCTTTGAAGGTTGCCCAAAATCAACGCCTTGAATGTGTATATTTACTTCAACAACTGAAAGACCTGTCATATTTTCAATCGCTTTCTTCACATTTTCCTGTACATTCCAAGCAACTTCCGGAATTCTAACACCATAATCTACGATAATATATAAATCAATAGCTGTTTCTTTTTCACCAACTTCAACCTTAACGCCCTTTAAAAGGTTTTTCCGTCCTAATATTTCTGTAATTCCACCTGCGATGCCCCCACTCATGCCAGCAACTCCATCAACTTCTGTTGCTGCAAGTCCTGCTATCACTCCTACTACTTCATCTGCTATTTTTATAGTTCCCTTTTCATTAAGGTTTTCTATTTTTTCATCCATCTAAATTCCCTCCAGTTATAACAGACCTTTAAATAATTATAGCAGAAAATATTTTGGTTTACAATTATTCTATAACTATTTCCTTTCAATAATAGTAATTTTTTCTATAGGAATTCCAACAGTTTTTGTTATGATATCAGTAATTTGAGCCACATCTTTTTCTTTAAGGCCTTTAGTCTTGACAACAACATTTGCTACATCGTTTGAAAGAAATATAACAGCTTCTTCAAAACCTTTTGCTTTAATTAAATTTTCAATAATCATCTCTTTTTCTACTCTTTGTGATAAATCCAATAATTCTTTTTGAGCTTTATCCTTTGATTGTTGAGCAGTATTTGGATTGTTTATCAATTCTCTCAGATAATCAGCTTCCTGACTTCTCAATCTATCCCTTTCAAGTTTATAATCAATGAAGAAGTCACTTTTGTTGCTGTTTGTCTCTGGCACTGCATCACTCCTTTGAGATTCAGCTTGAGAAGTAACTTGTTTTAAATCTGTTTCTGGTGCTTTTTCATATACTATATTAGGAAAATTGCCTACAAACATTAAATAAATTGAAACAAACAATATACAAATAAAGAAAATTATTAAAAGAATACGCTTTTTAATTAAAACAGCCATTTTCTTCACCTCAATTGTATTATTTTTCAAATACTTGAATCTTGTAAACTGGTAAATCAAGTAGAGTTGCTGTTGCTTTTGTTAGTTTCTCAACAACTTTTGAAGAACACGCCCCTTCGGCGACAATCAGAACTCCCTTGACATCCGGTGTTATTTTCTTTAAAACTACAAGCTCCTCATTCCCACCTTTTTTCACCGTAACAAGTTGGCTATTATTTTGATTTTCAGTTATACTTCTAATACCTCCTTCATTATCTTTTTCCTCTGTAATTCTTGAGCTATCTTGGACATTAAAAGCAGGCTCAATTATCTCCTCGTTTTCTAATGTAATGACTACATTGACATCGCCGGCCCCGTTTATCTCTTTTAATATTTGCGATAATTTTTCCTCAAGTTCGTCTTTATAAGATTTATTGTCAATTGTTTGTTTTTGCTGCAAAGGCGGATCTAAATTTTCATTTGAGTCTTTAAAACTATCACTTGTATTTATCACCTTATAAAAAGACAATATAATAAATCCAATTATAAAAATCAAAATAAACGCCAAAATAGGTTTATTTTTTGTTTTTTTTAACGTATCAAATAAATGCTTTGGTTTAATTTGCTCTTCCAAATTTATTCCTCCCATCTAAAACTAATATTATCGATTGGGATATCAAACTGCTTGCTAATACTTTGTTTTACACATAATAGGTTTTCATCAAGGATTTCTCGATTATTTTTAGAATTATCCGTGATAATTTCTTCATCATTTAATTCAATTGAAACCTTCTCTATTTTTATGTTTTCATTATTTTCTTTTGCAGCTTGGGAAAAAACTACATCTAACCTATCAAATTTAATATTATTATTTGTTTTATCCTTCTGTAATTTCGTATCAATTTTTTTAATCTCGTATGGAACTAACTGTTTGATAATTTCACTTATATAAATATCTATGTTTCTCTTATACTCTTTTATAGCAAGTTCTTCATTTTTTTCTTTAAAAAATTCAGCTTTCTGCAAGAACTCTTCATTGTCTAAACGAATTTTACTTTCTAAAATTTGTTCATTTATATTAAAATTCTGATTAAATAGACCCAACAGTGGTGAGATTATTGAAATCATAACAACTAAGCCCGATAAAACCTTAGCATATCTTAGAAAACGCTTATTTGGCATCAATGCATCAATAAAAGTAACTAAAATAACAACTATTACTATTTGTTTAATCCAATTGCTTATGCCTTTCAACATTAGTTTCACCTCATTATTGCAGTAATGTCGCCAGCTGTCATTACAACAGTGATTGCAATAAAAAACATTATTGCAACAGAAGCAACACAAACAAATATTAACATAAGAGAGTTTCC
>DUTQ01000086.1 GCA_012841995.1 Thermoanaerobacterales bacterium
CTATATCTACAACACGCTTTCTATAATGCTCCGGGTGTTCTTCTGTTTCTTTTAATGTCCGCTGATAATTATTGTAAGTATTTATCACACTTAATGTCATGGTAAAAAACAAAATGACCGCTACAAGCCAAGCTACCCATTTGGTCATTTTCCAATCTTTTTTGAGTAAAGCCTTATTAAAGGGCAATATCTTCAAACTCATAACCTTCCCCTCCCATCTTATGTATAAATATTTCCTCTAAAGACATATCTATCATTTCAAGTAAAATAGGATTATGTTTTTTGATGTTTTCGATTACATCTTCTAAATTGTCCCGAACTATTATTTGATGTATCTTTCCTACACTTTCTATTTTCAAAATATGTTCATTTGACTTTATCTCTTCCGGCAATTCACCTTTAAAGGCTACTTGGATCTTTCTCACATTGCTTTTCAAATTGTCAACACTGTCTTCCAGCAAAACCTTTCCTTCATGAATAATGCCGATGTGATCACAAATTTGTTCAAGTTCACCCAGATTGTGACTTGAGATTAAAACCGTAGTTTCATTTGCGCTTACCTGATCAACTATTAAGTTTAAAACTTTTCTTTTAATTACAGGATCTAAACCAGATGTAGGTTCATCCAGAATAAGTACATTTGGCATAATAGATAAGTTCAAAAGTATTGCAAGTTGAGTTTTCATTCCCTTTGACAGATACTTGACTTTTTTATTTTCATCAAGCTTAAACAATTTGTTAAGTTGACTATATCGTTCATCATTCCACAATAGGTATGCTCCCTTATAAAACTCCACTATTTCTTTTATTTTAAAAGATGGATAAAGATATTGAAAATCCGATACATACCCAAGTCTAGATTTTATTCTCTTATTATCTGAAATATATTCCTTAGCGATTAACACTTCACCTGCATCCGGCTTATATATATCCACCAGAGTTTTGATTAAAGTTGTTTTGCCTGCGCCATTAGGCCCGATAAGCCCATAAATTGAGCCTTTTTTTACATGAATATTTATATTATCTAATATTTTGTTTCCGCCTAAATATTTATCTAATCCCTTGGTTTCAATCATTTTTATTTAACCCCTCCATTTCCTCAACTAAATTTTTAACGAAATTGAGTATTTTTTGTTTATCAAACCCCATATAAAAAGCCTCAATAATCCCTTTTTTAAAGATTTCCTTCACTTCATTCATTTTGTCTTCGTCCTTTCTCGGCTTATACTCCTCAGAAATAAAGGTTCCTCTGCCTCTTACCGTCACAACCACCTTCTCCCTTTCTAACTGCTGATAAGCCTTTTGCACTGTATTGGGGTTTAAAGTCATAAGCTTTGCCATATCCCGAACAGATGGCAACTTTTCTCCCGGTTCAAGTAATCCTTTCAATATGGCCTCTTTTACACCATCAACAATTTGAGTATAAATTGGGGTGCTGCTGGTGACATCAATATCAATCAAATTATCACCTCCGATATTTTATCTTTAGAGGTATCACTAATACTTTATGTGTGTTAAGTGTTCTATTAGTATTAGTACACTATACACATAGTAACTGATAAAAAAATAAAAGTCAAGGGATTTTCCTCGACTTTTTTATCTATAAATCTAAAATTTCTACGTCTGGATTTAATTTATATATTACGTCTTTTCTCTCTACTATTATCTTAATCTTGTTATACAGTTGTTCATCTTGCTTTATAGTCATCAACAATCTCCTGATAGGATTTATGGTTATAGGATGTCCCACCATTTTTAGCATTGATAAATCCCCTGTAGTATCACCATAGGAATAGCTGGAATTTAAATCTACATCATATTTATCTACAAAACGGTTAATTGCCTTTTGTTTATTATTTGAATCCCACATTTTTATGATTTCTCCGGTAAAATTATTGTTTTTGTCTACTACATATTCAGTAGCCTTATATTCAGTAACTTCATATTTCTTAGCCATCTTCTCTACTAAAAAATCTGGGGCTCCTGATATAAAAAATATCTTATGTCCTTTGTCCTTATGCCACTCTATCCTAGACCGCGTATACCTATAGACTTTATCTCCATTTATCTTTATAACCTGACTCGCTATAAATTCTATATAGTCCTTGCTCATTCCTTTAAGCTCCTTGACATAGACATCTCCCAATTTTTCCAGATAATCTTCAAAATCCCCATATCGTCTCTCCCACTCAGAATAGGAATCTTTTAGATGGCCATACCATATAGAAGGATCTATCACTTCATACTTAATCATCTTTTTAAAGTGTTCAATCATAAGTGAATTCCTAAAAAGTGTGCCATCTATATCAAAAAATGCAGCTATATTACCCATAATTTTCACCCTCCTTAAAGCTTCTCACTCTTTAATACTCCGGGAAAGAATCCCCATGACTTATTATAATCATACCATAAAATGTCCTACCTCCTTTTTACTATGGGATTACGCTTATTTGTCTTATCTATGACGAAACTTGTGCCTTCCAGAGTAATCACATCTTCATTTTGGGTGAAGTCCACTTTATCACGCATCAAGTCAACATCGCAAACTACCTTACCATGCTTTACAAAAACCAATTTATGAATTATATCATCGCTTAATTGGTATTCACCCAGAAAATATTTCTCTGTTATGTAGCCAAAATATGAATCAGCAGTAGTCCATTTGATACCTACTATTTTATGCATCTCCTTCTGGGAGGTGTATGGGTTTATTACATACATCTTATCCCAATCAAAAGGAGTTACATCGCACATATCAAAATATACGTCGGTTGCTACCAACTCTATCAAAGCATCATGGAAATATTTGCTTTGGCTATTATCTATTTTTATCATTCGATAATTTATATAGCTTGCTATAAGCAGTATTGCAAAAAGTAATAACAAAACTTTAAAAACAATCTTCCCTTTTTTATTAGCCATAACTTCCTCCCTAAATATGATTTTAAGTATTTGTATTGTAAGGTTCTATAACCTTGATTTAGTATATCCGAACTTAAAGTAAAAGGGAAGATATTAAAATACTTAAAACAACTATAGACACCCTTTTACTTTAAGTTCGGATATACTAAATCAAGGTTATAAAACCTTACAATATAAATACTTAAAATCATATTTAGAGAGGAAATTATGGCTAATAAAAA
>DUTQ01000005.1 GCA_012841995.1 Thermoanaerobacterales bacterium
GTATATGCTAGTTATTAAGTAGTGTACTATTAACATAGAATATTATATACATTAAGGTCAACAATGTCAATACTCTTCGCATTTTTTGGGTTCCTTCAGTTAGCCCACTTCTTCATTCAACCCACCATTCGGAGACATTATTAAAAATGCTTATTGGATCAGGGTTGAACCCATTAATCTTCTTGTTTAATGCCAGAAGGTTGTTAGGGCTGTAAAGAAAAATATATGGTACTTCGTCGCTAATAATCTTTTGTGCATCGCTAATTAATGATAACATTTTGAGAACATTTGTTTCTGATTGAGTCTTTAACAATACCTCATCTAATTCCTTGTTGGAATATGATACAAAGTTATATCCTCTTGCTATTTCCCCACTTGAAAACATAAATCTTACGTCAGGATTTGTTGCCAATTTCCAACCCATTAATGCTGCATCATATTTTTTTGCAAAAACCTTATCCTCAAGCTCTTTCCATGGTAAATCTACCAGATTGACCAACACGCCAATGTCTTTAAGGTTCTTTTGAATATTCAAAGCAGCCTTATAGCGTGCACCATTGGAAGAATTTACAAGCAACTCGAACTCTAGTTTTCGTTTTTTGCCACCTATTTTTTTATCGCGAATCCCGTCTCCATCAGTATCAGTCCATCCAGCACTATCCAACATTTGTCGGGCCTTGGATTGGTTGTAATCCATATGTTGTATTCGCTTATTATATGCCCATGAAAATGGTAAAATTGGGCTGTCTATAATGATACCTTTTCCCAATATGGCATCCTGTAAAATCCTGCTTCGGTCAATACCCAAGAGCAGACCTTTCCGCACATTTACATCTTTAAATATTGGATTTCTTAAATTCAATGCCATAAATTCAAAATACCGTGAAGGATATTGTAATAGCTGGACATCTTCGATACCCTGCATCAGACTCCAATCCTCATCTTCAATTGGAATAATATCTACTTTGTTTTGCTTAAAAGCATCTTTCATAATATCTGAGTCATAAAAAATCTTTAAAACCAATCCATCTATATATGTTTTTTTGTCATAGTAATTATCATTTCTCTCAAGAACTATTTCTTCATCGCTTATGTTCTTTATTTTAAATTTTCCTGTACCATAGGGATTTTGAGGCAATTCACTTTCATCCACATTGTTTAACCAAGACGCAGGTACAATGCCAATTGCCATGTCATACACAAAGCTAGAATCAGACACATTGAGGATAACTTCAAAAGTATTTTTATCTATAGATTTAAAGCTTCGAACATTGTTAAATTCAGAAAACTCCGGAACATCACCTTTCTTGGATTTCTTTTTAATTTCGAAGATTTTGTCAAACGTAGCTTTAACGTCATCAGATGTAAAAGAATCCCCATTATGCCATTTAACATCGTCTCTCAAATTAAAGGTAAATTTCTTTGCATCATCGGATATTTCCCATGATTTGGCAAGTGCAGGTAAGACTGTGCCATCTCCACCAATTTTAACAAGGCCTTCATATACAAGGCTTACGGCAGCTTTTTCTTCATCGGTAGTTGCCTGAAATGGTGAAAATTTTATTGGCGATACTGCCACAACTACAGTGCCTCCGCTTTTTGGGGCGCCACTTACCTGCTGGGGTTTTTGCTCTTTTACGGAATTTATGTGGGTATTTGAACATGATGTAATCAAAAAAATACTAATCACTAGTATCACTAAAAGCCGAAGTTTCTGCTTCATAATCCGTCTCCTAACTCTGCTAAATTTAAGTATCTTTTCACACTTTTAATTATATTATACAGATAGTTTATGGTCAATTTGCAAAGCGTTTTTAGGCAAAAAACTGACGAAACTATCTCCATATATAAATAAAGAATAGTTTCGCCACTTAATAAGGTTAAAGTAAATTTTATAATTTATTTCATCTTAATCAGTTTGGGGTTTTCTATAATGCCGGGGATTCTTCCTCTTTTTGCTATCGGTTTTCCGTCGACCATCTTCAAATCCATTGTCATATCTATCGGTGTCGCACCTGATATGAAACTCCCAACACCAAAGGCATCTGCTCCGGCTTCGGAAAGAAGTTGTATTCTTTCAGGGTTAAGCCCTCCAGACACAAAGATTTTAACAAAAGAGTACCCTTTTTGATCAAGCCTATTCCTTACTTCTCTTATAAGGGCTGGGGTAACTCCTCCCCTTTCACTTGGAGTATCTAGCCTTACTCCTTCAAGCTTATCGCCAAGTGCATCAGCCACTGCAAGGGCTTCTTGTGCTTCGTCTCTAAAAGTATCTACTAGAATAATTCTCGGTGAATCAGGTGGCATAATCTCATCATATGCTTTAGCTACTTTTACAGTATCACCTGCCACTATTATTGCTGCATGGGGGATTGTCCCAGAAGGTTCTCTGCCCATCATTTTTGCAGCAAGAATACAGCTTGCATTATTAGCTCCACCAATTACAGCTGCTCTTTCCATTACCGGCGCTACTGCAGGGTGCACATGTCTTGCCCCAAAACAGATAAAGACCTTATCTCCTGCCGCTTCTCTACATTTTCTGGAAGCCGTTGCCCAAGCGCTAGAATGTGCCATCATACCCAAAAGGACAGTCTCATATATACCAAATTGCTCATAAGGCCCTATTATTCTAACTACCGTCTCCCTCGGTTCAAAGCTTTCGCCCTCAGGCAATGCATAAATCTCAACATCCTTATCTTCTAGTAGGTTTACAACCTCTTTGATACCACACATGATACCGGCTTTCCTAGAAAATACTTCTGCAACTACTTGTTTTTCAGCAAGACCCATATGCTTTAAAATCTCTAATGTTTTAATGAAATAAATGTCCGTAGTGGCTCCTGATTTTATTTCATCTTGATCAGCCGAAAAAAACAGCCTTTAAGATGTTAAAAATCTCAAGGCAA
>DUTQ01000006.1 GCA_012841995.1 Thermoanaerobacterales bacterium
AAAATCGCCTAATCGGAAAAAGACATGTTTTACGATGATGCCAAAATTGCTTCTCGTGAACTTGAAATCGCTCTAACATCAAGAGATCCAGAGAATAAGGTTCCTATGGCTGGTGTACCTTATCATGCAGCAACACAATATATATATAGGCTTATCTCAAGAGGATATAAAGTTGTGATTTGCGAACAGGTTGAAGATCCAAATTCAACTAAAAAAATTATAAAAAGAGAAGTAGTAAAAATAATTACCCCCGGTACCATAACAGATATAGATGCATTAGAGGAGAAAAAAAACAACTTCCTGGGATGCATCTATAAATATGGTAATAATTTTGGATTAGCATTTGTTGATTTAATGACTGGCGAATTTTTTTCTACAGAGTTAAAATCCAATTACCCGTATCAAGAATTAATAAACGAGTTATACAAATTCCAACCAAGGGAATGTTTAATTAATTTCGATATTGAAAATGAGCTTTTTTTAAAAAAGGCGATTCTGGACGATATAGGAGCTTATATAACATATAAAGATGAAGACTATTTTAACAAAAAGGCAGCTCATGATATGCTTGAATCACATATTGCCAAAGAAAAAAACTTTGATACCATCGACAAGGAATATTCTACCATTGCTGCGGGTGCATGCCTAAAATATCTCACAGAAACTCAAAATTCAGATCTATCTCATATCAATTCTATTCAATACTATGAATATAAAGATTATATGGTTTTGGACCTTACATGTAGAAAAAATCTTGAATTGACTCAGTCTCTAAAGGACAAAGGTAAAGTAGGGACATTATTATGGGTTCTAGATAATACAGTCACTTCCATGGGAGCACGATTATTGAGAAAATGGGTCGAACAGCCATTAATTGACATTATAAAAATAAAGGATCGACAAGATTCAGTTGAAGAGTTTTTAAATGATTTTTTTTTAAGAGAGGAGCTAAAAGAACAACTTAAAGATATTTATGATATCGAACGACTAACTGGAAAACTCGTTTGCGGAAATTTAAACGCACGAGACTTACTTGCTATAAAGAATACTATAAAAAAATTTCCTAAAATCAAAATGACTCTTGGTAAATGCAAGACTAAACTTTTGAAATTGACAACAAGTCAAATTGATAAACTTGACGATGTCTATGAGCTTTTGGAAAAATCAATAAATGATGATCCACCGCTTACTGTAAAAGATGGAAACATAATAAAATTTGGTTTTAATCCTGAAATAGATAAACTAAGAAAGGCCTCTAAAGAAGGTAAGGCTTGGATTGCTGATCTAGAAAAAAAAGAACGTGAGAGAACAAATATAAAGTCATTAAAAGTGGGCTTTAATAAAGTCTTCGGTTATTACATTGAGGTTACAAAATCCAATCTTGAATTAGTACCAAATAATTACATTCGCAAACAAACTCTTGCTAACTGTGAACGTTACATAACTGAAGAATTAAAAGATTATGAGTCACTTATCTTAAACTGCGAACAGAAATTACAAAATCTGGAATATGAGGTTTTTTGTCATATTAGAGATGAACTAATAAATCATATTCCGCGATTAAAACGAAGTGCTTATAGCATTTCAGTTATAGATGCACTGCTTTCCCTTGCAATAACTGCATACAAGCATAATTTTATAAAGCCAGAAATAACACTAAAGGATGAAATACTGATAACACAGGGCCGCCATCCAGTTGTTGAGCAATCCCAGAAAGAACAGCTTTTTATACCAAACGACACATATATTAATTGTACAGATTCTATGATATCAATAATAACAGGACCAAATATGGCAGGTAAATCTACTTTCATGCGACAGGTAGCCTTAATTGTCTTAATGGCTCAAATCGGTTCTTTTGTTCCAGCAAAAAATGCACAAATTGGTATAGTAGATAAAATATTTACCCGTATTGGGGCATCAGATGATCTTGCATCAGGTCAAAGTACATTTATGGTCGAAATGACTGAAATGGCCCATATACTTAATAATGCAACCAAAAAAAGTTTGTTAATACTCGACGAGGTTGGTCGTGGAACAAGTACTTTTGATGGTATTAGTATTGCCTGGGCGATAATTGAGTACATTCAGAAAAACATAGGGGCAAAAACACTTTTTGCAACACATTACCACGAACTGACAGAACTAAAAAACTTATATGGAATAAAAAACTTCAAAGTAACGGTAAAAGAAAAGGGAGACAATATAATCTTTTTAAGAAAAATTGTGCACGGAGAAGCTGATAAAAGTTACGGTATTCAAGTAGCCAGATTAGCTGGTTTGCCCAATACAGTTATTTCAAGAGCTAGAAAAATATTGGAACATCTTGAAGAAGAAAAAAAATCAGAAAATACAAAAGACCTGGTTGCTGCTTCATCTGATAGTGTTAATCAGACTGATCAAGTAGATATTGATTTTATTCAAGAAAAAGAAATAATTTCAGAGATAAAATCTATAGATATTGATACCTTAACTCCATTAGAGGCTCTGAACTTCTTATTTTCTATTAAACAAAAATTACTATGAGGGGAAGTCATCAATGGGTAAAATTAAGGTGTTAGATGAAGATGTATCTTCGAAAATTGCTGCAGGTGAGATTATAGAAAAACCTGTTTCTGTAGTAAAAGAGCTTATAGAAAATTCAATTGATGCTAGCGCAAAAAACATAATAATTGAAATAGAACAAGGTGGGAAAAAAAGCATAAAGGTAATCGATGACGGAGAGGGCATGGCCAAAGAAGATATAAAACTAGCATTTGAGCGTCATGCTACCAGTAAAATTAAAAATACAAAAGATATTTTTAACATAAAAACCCTCGGTTTCCGCGGTGAAGCACTTCCAAGTATAGCATCAGTGTCGAAAATAATAATTTTTTCAAAAACCAAAAATGACTTGATTGGAATACAATGTAGAGTTCATGCTGGAAATATAGAAACAATAAAAGAAGCTCCTACAAGAAATGGCTGTTTTATTGAAGTAAGGGATTTATTTTTTAACATACCTGCACGGCTTAAATTTTTACGCAGTGACGCAAGAGAAGCTTCAGATATTATCGATCTTGTTTCAAAATATGCTATAGGAAGACCAGATATATCTTTTAAATTAATCAATAATAAAAAGGAAATATTTTTTTCTAGTGGAAATGGCGATATTCGCGAGGTAGTCGCAAAAGTATATGGCTTAGAAACGGCAAAAAAAATGATATATTTAGAAAAAAGTTATGACTATGGTAAAATTTCAGGCTATATTTCTACACCTCAATTTAATAGGGGAAATCGGGGTGGAGAGAATTTTTTCGTAAATGGCCGCTATATCAAAAACATCGGATTATCTTATTGCTTAGAACGAGCTTATAAAACCTTGTTGCCAATAGGTAGGTTTCCAATAGCAGCAATTTTTATACAAATAGATAGTTCAATGATAGATGTCAATGTTCATCCTGCAAAAACAGAAATAAAGTTTCAAAATGAAAATGAACTACACAAGATCATATATAAAATAACCCATGATAAATTAAAAAGTCATGTCTTGATACCAGAAGAAAAATTTAATATAGAGCAAAAAAATATTAAACCATTGAATAAGGAGACGCCAATGGTCAATGAAGACTTCCTAAAAGATGAATACTTTACCGATAATATAGAAATAATAGATATGGAATCCATATCTTCACCACCATCTCACAACTTATCAATTGATATTTTTAAAAAAACTGATAAACTCTATAGAAATAAAAATAATATAT
>DUTQ01000087.1 GCA_012841995.1 Thermoanaerobacterales bacterium
AATATCTCTGTCTATTGCTCGGGCAATTAAAACGGCTTCTGAAGCACTTTATGAAGTAAATATAGGAGCAACTGCTGTGGGAACCGGCTTAAACGCAAAGATAGAATATATTGAGTATACCCTAGAAAATTTGAGAAAAATCTCTCATCTTCCCATCCGTGGTGCTGAACACATGGTAGATGCAACACAAAATGTTGACGTTCTCGCTGCTTTTTCGGGAAGTTTAAGGATTCTCGGATTAAACTTATCGAAAATAGCAAATGACTTGAGATTAATGGCATCAGGACCAAGAGCCGGTTTTAATGAAATAAATCTTCCTCCTGTACAGCCAGGTTCATCAATTATGCCAGGTAAGGTCAATCCTGTAATGGCTGAAGTAGTAAATCAGGTGGCCTTCCAGGTAATTGGAAATGACCATACCGTTGCTCTCGCAGCAAAAGCAGGCCAACTTGAATTAAATGTTATGGAACCTGTAATTGTATTTAATTTAATACAATCATTAGAAATACTTACAAATGCTATAAGAGTATTTAGAGAAAAGTGTATTGTGGGGATAACCGCCAATCGAGATAGATGTCAAAAACTTGTTGAGCGGAGTGTAGGGATAATAACAGCATTACTCCCCTATTTAGGCTACGAAGAAGCAACAAATCTTGCTAAAGAAGTGGCTTTTAATGGCAAAACGGTGCCTGAAATAATCGCTGAAAAGAATATACTTACTCCTGAAGAGATAGCAAAAGTGTTATCCCCAAAGGCTATGACAGAACCGGGTATTGTATTAGATAAGAAAATTGTGTTAGATAAAAAAGTACAGAGTAAATAGAACCTTACGAAAGCTAGACTCTTATGAAAATAATTTATATGAAACAAAACATGTTAAATATAAATTATGCTAAAATTCTTTAGAAATGAGGATTATATATGGATATAAAAAAGTCGGCATTAAAGCTACATAAAGAAAACCATGGTAAAATTGAAATCATTAGCAAAGTTCCTATAAACAACGCAACAGACCTTAGCCTTGCCTACACCCCTGGAGTTGCAGAGCCTTGTAAGGAAATCGAAAAGGACCCAGAACTGATTTACGAATATACTTTTAAAGGCCGTATTGTAGCCATTATCACTGACGGTTCAGCTGTATTAGGCCTTGGAAATATCGGTGCAAAAGCTGCTTTACCTGTTATGGAAGGAAAAGCAGCCCTTTTCAAAAAATTTGCAAATGTAGATGCCTTTCCCGTTTGCCTTGATACCCAAGATACAGATGAAATAGTCAAAGTTGTTAAATTTATAGCTCCGTCGTTTGGTGGTATAAATCTTGAAGATATATCTGCTCCCAGATGTTTTGAAATAGAAAGTCGGCTTAAAGAAGAGCTGGATATTCCAGTATTTCATGATGATCAACATGGAACCGCTGTAGTAGTCTTGGCAGCCTTAATAAATGCACTTAAAATTGTAGACAAAAGTATAGATAAAGTAACAGCAGTAATAAATGGTGCCGGAGCTGCCGGTGTTGCAATAACAAAACTCCTGCTTAACGCTGGAGTAAAAGATATTATTGTTTGTGATCGAAAGGGTATAATTTCTACAAAAAGAAAGGATTTATCATTTAGTAAAAAAGAACTTGCCGAAATCACTAATAAAGAAGGATTAAATGGAAATTTGGCAGATGCATTGAAGGACAGAGATATATTTATCGGCGTATCAGGGCCAGGTCTTCTGACAAAAAAAATGATTCAAGCCATGGGCAATGATCCAATTATTTTTGCCTTGGCAAACCCCATCCCAGAAATATACCCGGATGAAGCTAAAAGAGCCGGGGCAAAAGTAATAGGTACTGGCCGTTCAGATTTCCCCAATCAAATTAATAATGTCCTAGCCTTCCCGGGAATATTTCGTGGAGCTTTAGAAACTCGAGCTACCGATATAAACGAAGAAATGAAATTAGCTGCAGCTCATGCCATAGCCAACATCATACCTGAAGACAAACTGTCTCCCGATTACTGCATCCCAGAAGTATTTGACCACAAAGTAGCATCTGAAGTAGCCTGCAGCGTAGCCAAAGCTGCCATCAAAACAGGTGTTGCGCGAACAAAAATAGACTTACAACAATTCAAGGCATCAATGTAGTTTCAAAGTCACTTTTATAGCAGAGTATTGATTTTTAAAAAACAGAGCCTTGGTTTTTTATTCCAGGCTCTGTAATCCTTATCATTTGGTGTCAAATGCATATGATGCTTCTTAAGTATGTTATACCCATCCTCTTATCTTCATGGCATCGGCAATCCGTTTTACGGCACAAAGGTATGCGGCTTCTCTTAATGTAACATTTTGTTCTTTATGCATTTTGAAAACATCATCAAATGCTTTAGTCATAATTGTTTTAAGACGGCTGTTAACTTCTTCTACAGTCCAATAGTAATTCTGTAAGTTCTGCACCCATTCAAAGTATGAAGCTGTTACTCCACCGGAGTTACATAGTATATCGGGAAATACGGGAATTGATTTTTTATTTAGTATTTCATCGGCTTCAGGTGTAATGGGGCCGTTGGCCGCTTCTACTATTATCTTCGCTTTTATTTGTGATGTATTTTCAACGGTAAGTGCATTTTCCATGGCTGCAGGTATTAATATGTCAATGTTGTCTAGTTTCCAGAAGTCTTCAAGGCTTATCATTTTTCCGCCAGGGAAGTCTACAAGATCACCTTTTTGTGCCTTGTATTCAAACATCTTTTCTACATCAAGACCCTCTTCGTTGTAAACAGCATAGGTTCCTGTTCTCTTTGTCCATTCGCCTACGGCTACCACTTTTGCTCCTAGTTTTACACAATTTAATGCCGCAAAGCTTCCTACGTTACCAAAGCCCTGAATGGCCACTCTCGTTTTGTTTATGTCCATGTTTAACGCTTCACATACTTTCTTAACCATTACAGATACTCCGTAGCCTGTGGCTTGGTTTCTGCCCAGTGAACCCCCAATTTCTATAGGTTTGCCAGTGGCTATGCTAGGTATGTTATATCCTTTAATCTTGCTATATTCATCCATGAACCATCCCATCACTTGAGGATTTGTTCCTACGTCAGGCCCTGGGCTGTCTTTTTTGGGGTCTATTATGCTGCTAATGGCATTTATGTAGCCTCGGCTTAGTTTTTCAAGTTCGTTTTTGGATAGTTCAAGTGCATTGACTGTGACTCCGCCCTTTGATCCGCCATATGGTAAGCCAACCACTGCACATTTGAATGTCATCCATATAGATAATGCTTTTACTTCGTCAAGTGTTACGTCTTGATGGAATCTCACTCCACCTTTTGTAGGCCCCATGGCTGTATTGTGCTGTGAACGATAGCCGGTAAATGTTTTCATCGTCCCGTCGTCCATTTTGACCGGAATTGATACTATTAATACCTTTTCCGGTTCCTTTAGCAGTTCATAAACCGATGGATCCAGTTTCAGTTTGTCACATGCTTTCTTGACCTGCCTTTGAGCATTTAAAAATGGATTTAATGTTTCTGACATTTAACACACTCTCCTTAAATATTTTTCTGGCAGATAAAAACTTTGCTATTGCAATAAAACTTCGGTCACTGTTTAAATATTTAACGCTGCTGCTTAAATGTTTAACATTAATAACCTTGTTGTTAATAAAAGTTACATAATAATATACTAAGCTCACGACTCATCTAGTATTTTGTCTGATGCTTAAGTTGTTCCATAATTCAGGCTGATTTATAAAGCTTTTAATTATCACTAAATATATAATAATGCAAAACTCATGCCAAGCATAAAAATAAAAAGTTCCAAGACTATTTTAGGTAAAAGTCTCGGAACTTTTTGTATTCATAATTTATGGTGCCGAAGGCGGGAATCGAACCCGCATGGTATTGCTACCACTGGATTTTGAGTC
>DUTQ01000088.1 GCA_012841995.1 Thermoanaerobacterales bacterium
AAAGGAAGACAGATATAAAATAGTAAAATCTTTAAAAGATTTTAAATTAACAATTACAGGCTATAATTCTAAAGAAGCAATTGTAACAAGAGGCGGAGTATCTACTAAAAAGATAGATCCAAGGACTATGCAATCAAAAATTATTGAAGGCCTTTTTTTTGCTGGCGAAGTTATTGACGTAGATGGACTTACTGGTGGGTATAATTTACAAGTAGCTTTTTCTACGGGTTATCTGGCAGGAATCAATGCAGCTTTATAAGAGGGGAAAAAGAAAATTATGAAAGTAAGAGCAGTAAGGGGAGCAATTACAGTTGATAAAAACACACAAAAAGAAATTGATAAACAAACAAAAAAGCTATTAACAACTATATTTGAACAAAACAATATAGAAGTAGATGACATATGTTTTATCTTATTTACAGTTACTGAAGACTTATACAGGGCCTTTCCCGCAGCGGCAGCTAGAACTATGGGCCTTAATAATGTCCCGCTGCTTGATGTGGCCCAAATGAAAGTTGAAAATAGCCTAAATATGTGTATAAGGGCAATGATCGTTTTTAATACAGAAAAAAGTTTAAATGAAATTAAGCATATATATTTGGATAAGGCGACAAGTCTTAGGCCAGATTTAAATTCAGCCGAAAGAGGTGCTTATAATTTGAATATAAATATTGCAATTGATGGCCCTGCTGGAGCTGGAAAAAGCACCGTGGCAAAAATTTTAGCAAAAAAGTTAAAAATGAAATATATAGATACTGGCGCTATGTATAGAGCAGTTACTTTAAAAGCACTTGAAAATAAAAAAGAAACCGAGCAAGAAATTATTGATATTGCAAAAAAAATTGATATAAGGTTTGCTCAAGATAAAATATATGTAGATGGAGAAGATGTAACTCAAAAAATAAGAGATAAAAATATTGACAATAAAGTATCAGATGTAGCTAAAATCGAAGAAGTGAGAAAGATCATGTTAAAATCTCAACAGCAGCTTGCAAAAGCAAAGAATGTTATAATGGACGGTAGGGATATAGGTACAACTGTTATGCCTCACGCAGACTTTAAATTTTTCTTAACCGCAGATCTGACTGAAAGAGCAAAAAGACGATATAAACAAGTATCACAGATTGATAAAAATATGAAGTTTGAAGAAATAAAAAATGAGATCCAAGCTAGAGACACTAAAGATAAAAAAAGAAAATGTTCCCCACTTTTAGCAGCACAAGATGCTATAATTATAGATACTACAGATAAGTCCATAGAACAAGTTATAGATGAAATAATGTCTCATGTAAAAGGGGTTGGATCAGATGCTTTATAGTTTTGCAAGATTCTTATGTAAGATAGTTCTGAAGATATTTTTTAATGTCAAAGTTTCTGGAACAAGTGATTTTCCTGATCATGGACCAGTTATAGTTTATTCTAATCATAAAAGCATGTGGGATCCTGTAATAATAGGTTGCACTCTAAAAAGACCCGTTTTTTTTATGGCGAAACAAGAATTATTCGATATTCCACTTATTGGATTTTTTTTACGTAGTATTAATGCATTCCCAGTAAAAAGAAATACAGCAGATAGAAAAGCAATAAGAAAGGCAATAAAGCTACTATCTGAAGGGAAAGTGCTAGGTATTTTCCCGGAAGGAACCAGAAGTAAATCAGGAGATTTATTAGAACCAGAACCTGGACTGGCTTTAATTGCACTTAAAAACCGTCAAACTAAATTAGTTCCAGTAGCAATAAAAGGAAATTATAAATTTTTTACTGATATAGAAGTAATATTTGGCAAGCCCAAGATGTTGGATATTAAAGCAGAAAGATATACTTCACAAATACTAAAAGATATAAGTGCACAACTATTTGAAGAAGTACATATACTGATGACATCATAAATAAAAATATTTCGCTAAAAGCAGGAATTATGGTGATTATTATAGAAATCAAAAATAAGTCTTTTTTATTTTATGATAAAAAAGTAATATAGTAAATAAAACAATAGGAAGTGAACCAATTGAAGTTATTGTTAGCAGAACATGCCGGTTTTTGTTTTGGCGTGGGAAAAGCTATCGCTAAGGTAGATGAATTAATAAACAAAAAAGAAAAGGCATATACTCTAGGTCCAATAATTCATAACCCTCAAGTAGTAGAAAAACTAAAAAATCAAGGAATTGTTCCAGTTAACAATCTTGAAGATGTAAAAAATAATAATATAATTATTAGAGCACATGGTGTTGGCCCTGATGTTATTCAACTTGCTAAAAACAAAGGTTTAAATATAATTGATTGTACATGCCCTTTTGTAAAAAGGGTTCAGAATATGGCCAAAGAAATGTCAGAAAGTGGGGTTTTAGTAATAATTATAGGTGACCCTCATCATCCTGAAGTTCTAGGCATTAAAAACTGGTGTCCTGGTGATGTTAAAATCATAGAAAATGTCGAGGATGCTAAAAATTTTTTTACAAACAGAGAAGTAGGTATTGTGGTTCAAACTACTCAAACAAAAGAAAATGTTGACCAGATAATGGAGGTATTAGAAGCTAAATTAGACATAGGCATATTTAATAATACTCGATGCGTAGCTACTCTACAAAGACAACAGGCCGCTGCATTACATTAACTTTTTTGGCTAG
>DUTQ01000007.1 GCA_012841995.1 Thermoanaerobacterales bacterium
AACAGACATCAATAACAATATATAAAAAATAAGGGGGATTACAATGAGTAAAAAAAGTATGTGGTCTTTTAAGTTGTCGACAGTATCACTGGTGATGATACCAGTAGCTGTAGGTATTAACTACGTAGGGAAGCTGTTTGCAAGTGCATTAAAGCTTCCTCTATGGCTTGACTCTATTGGAACAGTACTTGCCAGTATGTTGGGGGGGCCAATACTAGGGGCCTTATCTGGAGCTATCAATAATATAATTTTTGGGCTTACTGCAGATCCCATGTCCTTTGTTTATGCAGGAACCAGCATTGCTATCGGCCTTGTCGCTGGTATCTTGGCCTATAAAGGATGGATGAACAACTTTGGAAAGGCCCTTGTATCAGGACTTATTGTTTCCATAGTTGCCGCGGTAGTTTCCACACCTCTTAATATTAAGTTTTGGGGAGGTCAGACAGGGAATGCGTGGGGCGATGCAGTATTTGGTGCAATGATGGCCAAGCAATCTTCTTTATGGTTAGCATCTTTTGTAGATGAAGTATTAGTTGACGTGCCTGATAAGATTGTGACGGTTTTAATCAGTTTTGCCATATTTAAGAGTTTACCTAAACAACTCACATCACTATTTGCGTCAGAAGATGAAATCAAACAATTGTAGTATGAAAGGGTGACTTAAAGTGAGGTCCCTAAGCCTTTATCAACAGGGGGATAGCATACTTCATAAACTTGATCCATTGACAAAAATACTTTATATAGTAGTAGCCCTTGCATTGCCAAGCATAACAGCTTCAGTTAAAGTGAGTATAGCATGTATTATATCAGGCCTACTGTTAATCACGTTTGCAAAGGTATTAAAGAATATGGTGCCTATTGTAAGCTTTTCCACCATCGTAATTTTAACTATTTTTATAATTCAGGGTATGTTTTACTATGCAAATGAGAATGTACTATTTACTTTGGGGCCTATGACATTTTACCGTGAGGGCATGCTTTATGCCCTCAAAATAGGCCTTAGGATTTATAATATCATAACATCAGTTTCCCTTTTGGTTCTCACCACAAGGCCATCAGATCTAATTGAAGCTCTAGTTAGAAAAGGTCTATCTCCTAAAATTGGTTATGTGCTTAGTTCTATTTTGCAGATAATTCCCCAGATGACATCAATGATGAACACTATAACAGATGCCCAAAGAGCTAGAGGAATGGAGACAGAGGGCAGCCTTTTAGTCAGAATGAAAGCTTTTATTCCACTATTGGGCCCAATGGTAATGAGCTCATTAGTGGGTACTCGAGAAAGAGCCATGGCTTTAGAAGTGAGGGCTTTTAGCTCTAGCCGGAAAAAGACATTTTTAAATAAACCTATGGAGTCTGCACAGTCTACTATATGGCGAGTTGTTTTACTCATTATTTTAATTGGGGCTGTAATATGGAGAGTGACATCATGAAACATTTAATAGTAGAAAACTTAAAATATTGCTACCCTTTAGCCAAAGATTTGGCATTAAAAGGGGTGAGTTTTGAAGTCGATAAAGGGGAATTCATAGGAGTAATCGGGTCGAACGGCTCTGGGAAATCTACCCTATGTCAAGCTTTAGTGGGTCTTGTACCCAATTTTTATAAAGGTGCATATGGGGGAAAAGTGATAGCTTGTGGGATGGAAGTGGCCAAATCCGAAGTTGCGGAAATCGCCACAAAGGTCGGTTTGGTGTTTCAAAATCCATTTACACAAATAACTGGTTCAAAACTTACGGTATACGAAGAGATAGCCTTTGGTCTTGAAAATATCGGAATCGAGAGATCTGAAATGAAATGTCGCATAGAGCATGCTTTAGATCTTTTGGGAATATCAAAATTTAAAGATAAAAACCCATTTGATCTTTCAGGGGGCCAGATGCAGCGGCTGGCTATTGCAGGAATAATAGCTATGGAACCGGATGTCATTGTATTAGACGAGCCTACATCACAGCTGGATCCACAAGGGTCTGAAGAAGTATTTCAGGCAGTACAAAACTTGAGCCAAGAGGGTATGACAGTTATTATGGTAGAACATAAAATAGAAAAGATAGCCGCTTATGCCGATAAGGTGCTTCTATTGTCTGATGGAGAGCTGGTAGACTTTAATACGCCCAAAAAGATATTTTCCCGCTCCGATTTAGATGAGTATGGCGTTAGCCCACCGGTTTATACCAAGATTGCTAAAAACTTACACATTACCGACAAACTAGGGCTTTACCCTGTGACTATTGAGGAATTTAGTCAGTACTCGGGCCAGGGGAGGGAAAAACTATGACTACAATAAGGGTATCAAATCTACACTTTTCCTATCAAGAAGATTTTGAAGTGCTTAAGGAAATAAATGTAGAGTTCGACCATCGCTCAACCGCCATTATTGGACAAAATGGTGCCGGGAAAACCACTTTTGTAAAACTTTTAAAAGGTTTGCTTTTGCCTACACAAGGGGATATATGGATTAAAGACTATAATACTAAAGAAAATACAGTAGCCTTTTTGGCCCAGCATATTGGCCTTGTTTTTCAAAACCCAAATGATCAGATATTTAAAAGCAATGTATTAGACGAAGTAAGCTTCGGACCATGTAATATCGGTTTTGATCAAAAAACGGCCACTGAAAAAGCAAAAGATGCATTACAAATGGTAGGGCTTTTAGATAAACAAAATCTAAATCCATATGATTTGACACTTTCAGAACGAAAGCTAGTAAGTATTGCTTCAATTGTAGCAATGGATACAGATATCCTTATCTTTGATGAACCTACCATTGCTCAAGACTTTGTCGGGCGGGAAAAAGTTAAACAGATTATAAAAGATCTTATAAGAAAAGGAAAACTTGTTATAACAATAATCCACGATATGGATTTTGTAGCAGAAACATTTGACCGGGCAATAGTTTTTTACAATGGAAATATACTTTTAGATGGGGATACTCGAGAGGTGTTTTCCCATAAAGAGGAATTAAAAAAAGCGTATTTGGAACCACCTCATGTAACTCAATTGGCAAACAGATTAGGGATAGATAAGGTGTTTCTAAATGATGAAGAGTTAACCAACTACTTAAAAAATATAGAGTTAAAGCCCCAGGCTTAAAGCTTGGGGCTTTTCTTTACTTTAAAAATCTATTATTTAAAAAAACTATAGCTATTTACAAGCACATAAAGAATATCTATACTTTCCAATCACAGTAACTTTTATGTTATCATCTTAATAGCATAAAGTTGGAGGCCTATAAAATGTTGATTGATATTCATGTTCATGAAAGTAAATATTCAGGTGACAGTTTTTTAGGTTTAAACAGTGCTGTTCGCCGAGCAAAAGAATTGGGGCTCGATGGGATTTGTATAACGAATCATGACAATAATCTTTTGAGAAACGAAATTGGCGATTATGCATATATAAATGATCTACTAGTGATAGTAGGCGCTGAAGTTTATACAAGAGAAGGAGACATACTCGTATTTGGTTTGGATGATATACCTGAACCAAGGATTCCGGCAAAAGAACTTCTCAAAAAAGTTAAGGATGTAGGCGGAGTTGCAATTAGTGCACATCCTTTCAGACATAACAATAGGGGATTAAAAGACTATATCGCTATACCGGTTAATGAATCTGATA
>DUTQ01000381.1 GCA_012841995.1 Thermoanaerobacterales bacterium
AATCTAATTCCCCTTGAGTGAGTTCAGATAGAAATTCAGCCAATTCTGATACCCCAGCTTTTTTATTCCTTATTAGCATATTTTCAAAGAAAAAGCCGGGGTATCAGAATTGGCTGAATTTCTATCTGAACTCACTCAAGGGGAATTAGATTTAAACTTTGAGGATCATTTAAAACTATCTAGAGAGATAATTCAGGTATTTCGCCCCCCAAGTGGTAAAAGAAATAGCCGGGAATTTTATAACTGGGAAACGGGAAAGCAAGAAATAATTCAATATTCCATACTAAAAGCCTCTTATTTTGATGCCAAGACCAATAGCCAATATTATGAATTGGACGAACAGGGGCTTGAGCTTATATTTGCAACTAAAGAATACTTTTCGGAATTTCAGCTTTCTATAAATCAATTAATCCTTAGAAAACAGCTGGAAAAGGGAGAATTTGTCGGGGCTTTGCGGCAAATTGATGAAATGCGGATGGATGTCAGGAATTTACAAGATAAGATATATAGGATAAAACACGAAATCCAAAGAAACATCATATCTGATGAAACCTATCGGCGGTATGAATCAATAGTAGATGATATCCATTCTAGATTGAGCCGGGAAAATGAAGAGTTTGAAGAATTAAAATCCTTTATAAAGGAAACCAGGGAAAGACTGGAACATGAGGTCCATGAAGAAGAGATGAGAAAAGCTTATGGCTTAATCATTAGAATAGATAAGGAATTGAGCGAGGTACACTATGAGCATAGGACTTTACTTTCCCAGAGTATAGATATGAAGACAACGGCCTTAAATGCTGCCCAGGAATCCCTTTATTATGTAGGCATTGATTCCTTTAATTTTAAAGATCAAATAACAAGTAAACTCCTATCTACACCCTTACCCCTAGAATCTTCCCGAAGGCTTGTAAAACCTTTTCTGTACTTAGAAAGAGGGGAATTATGGTCACCCCTTGCGGTGTTTGCAAGACAGCGAATTGAAAAAAGCGGTCTTGTTGATGAAGGTTCATCATTTGCAAAGCCTATGGAAGACTGGGAAGTAGAAGAAGATATTAAAATCCAACAAAAGAATTTTGAGTATATTATGGAAATGGTCCTAAAGTCAATAAAGGATAAAAACAGTATAACATTAGAAGAGTTTATACATTTTATAAGGGAAAACAAGCAAGAAGAAATATTGAACTATAGATTTTTTTACGATTTTTGGTTATTACTCCACCACAGTGCACCTATCAAAATACAGATACAGGAAAATCAAAATCAGTTATTAAATAAGGCGATAAAACTTCTAGAAGGGAAATATGAAACGCTTAAGGTAGTGGAAATTCAAGGAAGTCTACAGCCCAATGAAAGATATATAATTAGAAATATGAAACTGACATTGGAGGAGAAGGCCGATGTTATATGAACAAGAACAGGTAATACAGGCCTTTAAAATATATTCCGCTTTAGCTATTAATGGAAAGGTTTTCAAGGACGATTTTAGATTATATTTAGCTGATGATCACATTAGGGGGTTGGTAGATCGGTTTGCGAAAGAGGTAGACTGCACTATATTAGTAGTGGGGGATTTTATATATATGATACCCTTGTCTACAAATTCTTCCTTTCATATATCCAATGAAACTATAAAAGATAAACACCTTCCTTTGAGAGCGGTAAATGCCGATATATACATGATGTACGTGGCGATTATAATTTTATTTGGGGAATTTTACGATAGTTATCAGACCACCGAGGCTACGAGAGATTTTATCAAAATGGAGGATTGGCTAAAAAGTGTAAATGATAAGATGCAATCTTTGGCAGGTTATGATGAAGAGGAACTGAGGAAACTGGAGCAAAAATATGAATACAACTGGATTACCATAATAGATAAATGGGAGGCACTAGATGATATAAAGGAAAATGTCCAGCAAACTGCAAGGACCATAAGTAGAATGAGCTTTATGAATATTGTAAAGCGGTTTTTGGAGGAACAGGAGTTAGTAGAGGAAATCGGAAATGATGAGATTCAATTGACAGAAAAGGCAAAAGCTATCATCCAAAGATATTATATGGAATTAGAATATAATAGGGAAATATTAGAGTTTATATATTCATTAGAGGAAAGAGGTGAAAACGATGCCGGCCATATCCAAGATTAGATTTACAAATATAATATATGAAAATGGGGCTAAAAGGTTTAATGACGATATATTCGAATTTGATGGATACGATGGAGTTATATTACTAGAAAACGGTGGGGGCAAAACTGTGTTTATACAAACTGCCCTCCAGGCTGTATTGCCCCATGCCGATTTAGGAGAGCGGAAGATAAGGGATACTCTTTCTCTAGAGGGAGGAGCAAGTCACATAGCCATTGAATGGATATTAAACGACAGACCACGAAGGTATGCTATTACAGCGGTGACGTTGTTTCTAACCCCCGGAGGTCTAAAATCCTTACGTTACGTATATGATTATTCCGCAGGTGATGATCATTCCATAGAGAATCTTCCCTTTGTAAAAGAAAACCAAGACGGTGATACTAGACCTGTTAGCAGACAGGAAGTTCAAGAATACTATCAATATATGCAAAACCACAAGCTAAATGCCCATACCTTTGATACTATAAAGGATTTTCACCAGTATATTGAGGAAAACTTCCACATCATACCCTCCGAGTGGAAAAGCATTGCTCATATAAACGGAGCTGAAGGCGATGTGGAGAAGTTTTTTGAAGAATGTAAAACCACTTCTCAATTGGTAGATCAATTACTCATACCTACAGTGGAAAAGGCACTAGTAGGCAATGGCACCGAAGATTTTGTTCAAATATTTGAAAGGCAAAGGGAACATTTTAAAAGGCATCGGGAACTTAGATGTAGGATAGAAGAAAGTAAAAATATAGAACAAAAGATATATCATTATGTAAATACATATACCCAATTACACAAAGTAGAAGAAGAGATGCTCAATAAAAAAAGAGAAGCAAAATCCATATATGGTTTTCTAAAGGAAGAACAGAGGGAAACTAATGATGAAATGGTCCATCTGGAAGGGCTTAAGGAACTTTGCCTAAAAGAGAAATATGAACTAAATAGAAAAGAAGTTTCTTATGAATTGGCGATGCTGAACAAGAAATTACAAGCAGCAAGAGACAATTATGAAATTATCAAATCTAAATATATGGAGATTGAACATAGACTTAAAACAAGAGAAGAAGAACTTCAAAATCTAGAAATTGCAGAGCTCAAAGCTAATATCGTTCGCCATGAAGAAAGATACAATATATTAATTAAACAGCTGGAAGAATTAGATGAAGATCAGGACATAATGGATTTAAAAGATAGGCTAGAGGAAAATTCTAGTCTATTGAAGGGATATTTTGAAGATGAAAAACAAAGATTAGAAAAACAGAAGGATCTATTGGAAAATCAAAAATATAGATATGAAGATGAGTTACGAGAAATCCGTGAAAAGATAAATAAACTTCAATTAAAAAAACAAGATTTAATTGAGGAAAGGGCCGGATATAAAGGTGAAATAAAGGGCATAGAAAGCAACATGGAAGGTATTAAGAAAGACATATTGGCAAATCCCCTTAATGAAACGGTGGAAGGGGAATATCCTAAATGGCGGGAGCGAACCGAGGAAATTGAAAGATTAAATAATACCTATAAAAAGCATCTAAAGGAGTTGAAGGAAAGAAAGGGACTGCTTTCTATGGAAATACCCGTTCTTCATAATAAAATCCAATTGCTCATTGAGGATACTACCGCCAAGGACAAGGATATAAAATCAATTAAAAATAAGCACAATGAAGTATTAGCTATAGTTAAAGACTTAAGATTAGAATGGCATTACCTGGATTCAATATATCTAAAACAGCAATCCATAATTCAATATATTGAAGAAAGATTGGAAAAAACCAAAAATGAAAGAGAAAGACTATTAGAACGGGAAAGATTGTCTTATAGATTGCTGGATTACTACGGGGAAAATAAATATTTTACCGGAGAACCTCTCATGGAAGAATGGTTAGACAGTTGGAAAAATCAATTTCATCTATTGGAACTAGGCACAAAATATATAGAAAAGGCATCAGCTAATCTCAATAAAAGTTTAACCGAGATATATGTGGAATACCCCCTATGGCCATTGGCATTAATAACTTCTGAGGGGGAATTGGCAAAACTATCGGAGAAAATAGAGGAGCATCGGGGAAAATTGACCTTTCCCATATTGGTCCTATCCCAGGAAGAAGCGGCAAATATACTACTGGGAAGAAAGCAAATCGAAGAAAGATATGTATATCCCCTACTTTGGGAAGAAAATATAGATAAAGAAAAGTTTGAACTATGGAAAAGGAAACTGAAAGAAACTGCTACAAAAGCCGTAGAAGAAAGAAAAAGTAAAGAAAGAGAAGAAAGAAAGTGGCAAGATATATTGAGGTCTATAAAGCAGTTCCTGTCAACTTACCCCTATGACGAGTACACCCAATTGATAGAAGAATTTAAAGCCTTGGAGGTTAAATTAGATCAATTTAAAAATATATTAGCTGAAAAACTAAAGGAAGATGCATCTATAGATGGAGAGATTCAGGAGTATCAAGCCAAATTAAATAATTTAGAACATGAATCTAATTATCTATGTAGAAAAATCGAGAGGGCTTTAGACTATTTTGCAAAGGAAAGAGAAAAGGAGAGTTTGAACAATCGATTATATCAAAAAAATGAGGAATTAGATTTTGTTCAGAGGAAAATTGAATTATATAAAAGGGATGAGGAAAGCAAATCCTTTGTAGTCCAGGAAGCCGGATATAAAATAGAGAATATGAAAGCCCAGATATTAAATATATTAGAGGACCCAAACTATAAAGAAGTAAAACATTTTAGTGCCATATACAGGGATATTAATAAAGATAGTATTTTAGAAGAAAGAGAATATATAAAGGAGCTGCTATCAGAAAAACAAAAGGGTAGACCGGAAATAGAAAGACGATTAAAAGATGTGAAAGAAAGTAAAGAAAGAAATGAAGAGCTGTTGAAGAGAAAGTATGCTACTGCAACTTACCCCATAGATGAAAATACAGAATATCCTTACAACGGGAAGGCTTTAATACAAGGGTTATTAGGGGAAGTTAAGAAATTGAGGGGTGATGTGGATAGCATATTACCTCCCTTGAGGCAAGAAGAAGAAAAATATAAGAAAAGTAACTATGAATACGAAATAAGACTGGAAGGTTTTAATAAAGAGTTTAAAGAACTCATATCCTTTACTCAGCCACTGTCCAGCATAAAGCAACAACTGGCCCGAGAAAGGGTAGAATTAGCCGACAAGGAGAAATACTTAGAAACAAGCTATGAAAGGCTTAAAAAAGAGTTGGAGGATATTGAAAATAATATCCATAATTTAGATATTAAAAATGGCAAATATGAATTTTTACTTGAGGGCATCGAAGGGACTATTTTATCAGCAAATGTAAAGCAAACTCTGCCCTATAATAGGAAAAAGATAATATCTGAAATAGTCGATGAGTTGGAATACATAACTGAGACCCTTGAAAACCATAGGGCTAAAATAGATATGGAGAGGAATCAATTTATCCAGTTATTAGATAGCAATGTTAAAGATATAAGGCTGAGGGAAATGGCCATATCTGGCATTAAAAACAAAAGAGCCTTTGAAGAAGTTTTGGAATGGCAAAAAAATATGAATAAGACTTTAAATAGAGTCATAAGAATTCATGAAAAAAACATGATGGAACACGATAAGGAATTAAGTCAGTTCATTCAATATCTGTACACCTATTTATCTACATTAGCTGATGAGATGCGAACAATACCTAAAAATACAAAGGTAAAAATTGACAATAACTGGAAAGAGATCTTTCAAATCCAAGTGCCCAGTTGGGACGAAGAAGAAGGAAAAGCAGAAATTAGAAAACATGTAGACTGGATGATCAGCAAATTAGAAAGTGATGAATTTTTAGATGATGATGGAAGAGAAGACCTAGGGAAGATAAAAAAGGCTATACAAAAATGGCTTGAGTCCAAACAACTGCTTAACATTATAATGGCAGGCAAGGACATAAAGGTAAAATGCAGGAAAGTTACTAATGATGGCAAAATAAGTAATATGTATTATTCGTGGGAAAGCTCTAACCAATGGTCAGGTGGTGAAAAATGGAGCAAAAATATGGCCCTTTTCCTAGGCATATTAAACTATGTGGCTGAAAAGAAACAACATATATTGCCTAATCAAAAGCGACATAGAACGGTTATTATGGACAACCCCTTTGGTAAAGCCTCTAGTGATCATGTTCTAAGTCCCGTATTCTTTATAGCCGAGCAGCTAGGATTCCAGTTCATAGCCCTAACTGCTCATGGAGAAGGACGGTTTATCAGAGACTATTTTCCTATAGTTTATAGCTGTAAACTAAGACCGGCTGTAGGAGGGGATACTTCCATATTAACAAAAGAAAAAAGCATAAACTATGCCTTTTTTAAAGATAATGACCCAATGGTTATAGAGAGAATAGGAGAAAGGGAGCAGATGAGTATATTTGGGATGTAATAAAATGTAGTAGAAATGGTTGAAAAGCAATACAGGATTGACCAGACCGAGATTGTAAATTAAATGCATTAAAATTATTAAGCAGACCATTAATTTTTAAATTGGTTATCTGTTCATATTGTCTTTTTAGAGAGGTAGAAAGTTTGATGATAATTAAATTGGCTTTTTCCTATATAAAAAAGCAAAAAGGAAAAACTATAACACTTTTGGCAGGTGTAGGATTAGCGGTTATGCTAATCTTTTCAATGCTTGTAATCAGAGATTCGGGATATGATAGTCAGATAAGAGAAGCAAAAAACTTACATGGAGATTATAATCTGTTTTTTGATGACATTGATATGAACTCAGTAGAAGAACTGAAAAAGCAGAAAGAGGTAAAAAAATTAATCAGTGTGAAATATTTATGCGAAGTAGTTAACACTGATAATGGAGTTGCAGTTGACTTAAATATATTTAATAAAGATTATATTGATTCCCTCAATTATAAGTTTATAGGGAGAAAGCCTATAAAAGATGGAGAAATAGTAATAGAAGAAAAAGCAACAGAGCAAATGGGGATTAAAGATCCTTTAAATAAAGAGATCGACTTAATGGTATTAAACAAGTATTTGGATAAAGACAATATTCCGCAAATAGACAGCGGAAATAAAAGATTTAAAATTGTTGGCTTGATACAGAAACCGGAAAAATATTATAAATCATTAAATGGTTTTAAGTGCCAAGCATTTATTTCAGAAGAAACAAATCTGCCCATAACAAAAACTGAAGGTACATATAAAGGGAATATATATCTTCATAATAAGAAAGACGAATCTAC